>JAWVYP010000136.1:0-7527 GCA_033722655.1 Akkermansiaceae bacterium
ACATCGTACTCCGTTCCCACTTTGACATCGTCGATTTTTCGGTCGATTCCCACGCTCTGATCATAAATTCTTTCCGGTGTGGTCGTACAAATTGCGACGTGTGAGGGAATGTTCCACAGGTCTTGGTGGGATTTTTCAAGGGTCCATGTGGATTCATCGAAGCCCTGTGCTGATCGTTTCACCGTCCAATCCGCCCCGCCACCCGGGGACATGCAATTCTTTCGCGCAGCGAAAGTTGCGTGTCCCCATCTCAGTCTCTGTGCCCACGCCAGGTAAGTTGCTCAAGCCCACAATATCTTGTGGTGACTTTCTGGCCTACAGAACTGCGTAATAGTACAGGCCGGTGGTTTACTTGAGTTCCAGGCCAAGCTGAAGCTCGCGGTCCTAAGCTGCTGACATTAACTCAAAAATCTCATTCATCCTCCTTTGCTCTGCAATGCACTCAGGAGCTCAGCCCATTCGCGAACATTTGCGTCCATTCGTGGTTCTCAAATTGACGCCGCCGCTCCCTGTGCGAACAGTCCCCCCCGTGAGCGAACCCATTCTCGGCATCGACCTCGGCACCACCAACTCGGCGGTGGGGGTGGTGGATTCCGGTTTTCCCATCCTCTTGGCCAATGAAGATGACCGGCGGATCACGCCGAGTGCGGTTTGGATCGGCAGGGATGGAGCCATCGAGGTCGGCGAGAAGGCCCTGCGCCGCCGTGGTTCCGAGCCCGGTCGGGTGGTCACCAGCATCAAGCGCCTGATCGGTCGCCGTCGCGATGAGGTGGAAGAAGATTTTGTGCTGCCGGTGGAGGCTGGTGGCGATGGACTGCCCCTCGTCCTCGGCCAGTCACCCGAACAGATCAGTGCCGCCATTTTGGCTGAAATGAAGCGCATCGCCGAATGGCGCATGGAGCAGCCCATCCGCAAGGCGGTGATCACCGTCCCGGCCTACTTCCACGATGCCCAGCGGGCGGCGACCAAGAAGGCGGGCGAACTTGCAGGACTTGAGGTGGTGCGCATTCTCAACGAACCGACGGCGGCCGCCATGGCCTATGGCTTGGACAAGCTGGATGACCACTCACGCGTGGCGGTTTACGACCTCGGCGGCGGCACCTTCGATCTCACCGTGCTCGAAATGCAGGACGGAGTGTTCCAGGTGCTCTCGACCCAGGGGGATACCCGTCTGGGAGGTGACGACCTCGATGTCTTGCTGGTGGAGGATGTGGTACGCCGACATTCCATCGATGTGAGCGCCAGCGAAGGCCTGATGGTGCGCCTGCTCGAGGAGGCGGAGCGGGTGAAGTGCCTGCTTTCCGAGGAAGAAGTCGCGACCTTCCGGCTGCCGTTCTACGACGGCAAGCAGAGCGTGGAGCAGGAAATCACCCGCGCGCAACTCGAGGCCACGGCCGCGCCCTGGATCGAGCGCACCCTCAAGCACTGCCGCCAGGCGATGGCGGCGGCCAAGGTCGAGGCCAAGGATCTGGATGCGGTGGTCCTGGTGGGCGGCAGCACGCGCATTCCCGCGGTGCGCGAGGCGGTGGCCAAGCAATTCGAGCGCGAGCCGGACGTCACCCAGCATCCGGACGAGGCGATTGCGCTGGGCGCCTCCATCCAGGGCGGGGTGATGAGTGGTGCCTTGCAGAAGATGGTGCTGCTCGATGTCACGCCTTTGAGTCTGGGCATCGAGACCTTTGGCGGCCTGATGAACGTGCTCATCCCCCGCAACACCACCATTCCCTGCAAGGTGGGCGAGATGTTCACCAATGCCGCCGACGGCCAAGCCGCGATGAAGGTCAAGGTGCTGCAGGGCGAGCGCGAGATGGCGCGCGACAACTGGCCGCTGGGCGAGTTCGAAGTGCCCTTCGAGCCCCTGCCCAAGGGCAAGGCGCGCGTCGGTGTGCAGTTCAAGATCGATGAAAATGGCCTGCTCGAGGTGCTGGCCCGGGACACGGCGACCGGCAAGGATACGGTGGTCGAGCTGGGCAATGCGGCAGTCGACGTGAATGACGACCAAGTCGAGGCCATGGTCAGCGAATCCGTGGAGCACGCCTTCGAGGACATGGCCGAGCGGGTCTTCACCGAGGCCAAACTGAAAGCCGAGGAGTTGCTGCCAGCCGTCGATCAGGTGCTCGAACAGGGGCTGGCCACCGAGGAGGAAAGAACCGAAATCGAGGCGGCGGCGGCGGAGGTGCGCCGCTGCATCGGGCAGGGCTCCGCCAATCCGCTCAAGGAGGCGGTGCAGCGCCTGGACCAGGCGACCGAAGCGTTGGCGGCCCGGATCGTCGAGCGCGCCATGGAGGAGGCGCTGAACCGGCAATTGGGTGCTGAGTAGCCCATCTGACGGCTTGCATGTCGGTGGCTCCCCGAGCAAGCTGGGAACAGCCTATTTCATGATCCCCAACGAGCCTCACCCACCCAAAGACGAGCCCGAGGATGCATCCGAAGAGCCGCAGGCCGACGACTGGGCCGATCTGGATCCCAGCGGCGGGGAGTATCTGCCTGCGGATCCACCCGCGGCTGAAGCGCAAACCACTCCGGGCGACCTGCCTGACGCTGCGCCTGAACCGGTCGAAGCCAGAGAGCCAGAGGGGGAAGCTGATGCGCCTGATGCGCAGGAAGTTGTCGCGGAGGAGCCGCCCGCGGATTCCGAAGCTGCGGACACGCCTTCACGCGAGGAAATTCGCGCGCGGCGGATGCGACCGAGCGTGGACGTGTTGCCCGATGCGGAAACGCTCTTCGAGAAGGGCAGCCGCCCGGGCCCCGTCGACATCGAATCCAAGGAGTGGAGTGGTCCCCGGCCCGTCGGCTTCAAGTGGATCGCCCTGGCGGGTGGGGCCATCATTGCCATGCTGATCATCTGCATGGTCATTCTCCATCTGCGGGGGCGCAATGACCGGGCGGCCGCGATTGCAAACCAGACCGATGTCCAAACGGAGGCCCGTGACGAGCGCGACGAGGAGCTGGAGAATCTCGCCAAGCGCAAGCTCGAGGCCATCGATCTTTTTGCGGAATTCGCCACGGCGAAGCTCGTGGAGGAAATCCTGCCGCTCATCAGCAATTCCAGCGACCTGGAGCCGCTGGTCCGCAGGACAGGACACGAGCCGGTGGCGGACAAAGACTGGGAGCCATCCGAGCATTCCAAGTGGTTTGTGGTGAATTCCCGACAAGGGGTCTTCGCCATCCTGCAGGGGGAGTTACCGGACTACAGCCGCTTCAGGGCCTACTTCATGCTCGAACAGGGTCAGCTGGTGATGGACTGGAAGGCCACCACCGGCTACAGCACGGCCAGCTTCGAGCAACTGATGGAAGGTCGCGGAGACGGCAGCGAGATCCGGGGCATCCTCAGGCCCTCGGCACTTTACGTGGGGCCCTATGAGGAAATGAAATACGACTGCTATCAGCTCGAATCCCCCAATGGCCTGGACCTGATCTGGTGCTATGCCGAGAGCGGAACCGATACGGAGCGCATCCTTTCGGCCAAATTCCGCAGGGGCAGCATCATCGAGGATGAAGAGGGCGCCTGGCTCATTACTCTCAAATTGAAGCGCGGCCCCGAGGGTGCTCTCAAGAACCAATGGCTGATTGATGAACTCCTGCACGGGGAGTGGATCGACATGTGACCGGAATTCAAGGTGAGCACCGAAGAACAAAACTGGTATCACTGTGGGTCCTGCGGCAGACTTTACGCTGCCGAGGTGGATTTTTCGGAAGACCGGACCTGCCCGCATTGCGGCCAGTTTCCGGCACCTTCCCTGGCTGGGCAGTCCAAAGCACCTCCGGTCGAATACGGCATGGCGGACCAGCGGGCGGGAGTGGAAATCAAGCCCTACCAGGGCCGTCGTCGGCACCGGCGTCTGGGTCTGGCAAGCAAGCTGGTCATTGGCTGGGTCCTGCTATTGGTGCTCATCCTTGCCCTCAGTCACTGGCTGATGCGGGGACCGGTTTCCCCAGTGGACAGCGAGGTGCCGGAATCCGCCGAAATGCCTTCGGCTTCAGCTGTGGGTTCCGCCGGGAAGGGGCCCATCGGGGAGGGTGTGGATGAAGGCGACCTGGATCAATGCCACGAGCTCTTGGAGCGTTTTCTGGTGGCGGAATCGAGCGCGGACCGCCTGCCACTGGTCCTGCCCACCGAGGCGCTTGCCGAGAAGATGGAGCGGTTCTATGCCGACAATGAAGCGCTGCGGGTGGAAGTGAAGACTCTGGAACTGACGGCGAGCACTCTTCTGGACCTCCCTGAGGGCATGACCTTGCTCACCCGCTGGGAGAGCGGGGACGCCGCCACTTTCGACGCCGCTTTCCGTCGCGCGGGTGGCCAGTGGCGGCTGGATTGGGAGCATTTCGTGCGCTACAGCGAGATGTCCTGGGCGCGCTTCCATTCCGGATCTGGGCCGGATCGCGCCGTCTTCCGGCTACTTGCCCGCCAACGCAGCGCGAGCAGTGAGGATCCCGACAATAGCATCGGAGTCGTGCTGAGCGGGCCTGTGCGCCGCCAACTCCAGATGGCTGGCTACAGTGCTTCCGTGGTCGGAATCCCGCTCAGTGAAGCGGATGGCCAATTGTTGCAGAAGGCCTTTGAAATGGCCGAGGCAGGTGAACCGCCCTTTGGTGCGAGATACCGCAATCTCAATCCGGAGGGGATGATCCGCGTCCGGGTCGAGGTCGGCAGGGAAAAGGAGGATGGCATCACCCGCTGCCGCATCCTGCGGGTGTTGGCCTGCCACTGGTTGAGTTCGACGGCCAGCCTGGTGGAATGATGGAAACCCGTTTTCGGCCATCAGTTCCCAAGTGCCTGCTGCATGTGGGGTAGCGGCTCGGTGTCCGGGAACCAGTGCTGGAAGGCAAAGGCACCCTGGTGGATGAGCATGGACATGCCATTGGCGGTCTTGGCGCCCTCTTGCTTGGCCAGTTTCAGCAGCGGCGTTTCGGCGGGCTCGTAGATCGCGTCGTAGACCCAGTGCTCCGGCTTGAGGCATTCGGCAGGGAGGATGGAGGGGTCGTCCGGTTTGAGGCCCACCGAACTGGTGTTGACAATCAATTGGCTGTCCAGGCAATGCTGTGCGAGTTCGGGTGAATCGAAGGAGAGGGGAATGATTTCCGCATCCTGTTCGTCGGGATTGAGGTGCTTGACCAGCATGTCGAGCTTGCCCTGGGAGCGGTTGACCAGCACCAGCTTGCGCACTCCCGACCTCAGGCAGTGCGAGGTCAGGGCCTGACCGGCGCCGCCTGCGGCTCCGGTGATGACAACCTTGAGGCCTTCGAGGCTGCTGCCGAAATTCTCCTCGATGGCCTTGGCAAAGCCGACTCCGTCGGTGTTGAAGCCGCGGCTCGCGTCCTTGTCGAAGCGCAGCGTGTTGACCGAGCCCAGAGCCTGGGCGGCGGGGTCGACCTCGTCGCAGTAGGCGAGGGCGGCAAACTTGTGGGGGACGGTGGCATTGCAGCCGATGAAGCGCTGTTCGCGCATCAGGTCAAAGGCTTCGACCACCCGGCCCTCGGGCACCTCGATGCGAATGTAGCGGCAGTTGATGTCGAGGGCATCGAGAGCGGGTTGATGCAGTTGGGGCGAGGCGGAATGGGCCACCGGCCAGCCGATCACGGCGAGGCGGGCAGGCTTGTCGGCATCCTCCTGCTGAAGGATGCCGTCGGCGAGATCGTTGAGGGTGTAGACGTCCTTGGTCGGCATGGCGTTTTATTGCTTCAGCTTGGAAGCGAAGGATCGCAAGCGTTTTACCGAGCGCTCCCGTCCCAGGAGGTCGAGGATGTCGCCCAGATCGGGGCCGTGGCCGCGGCCGGAGAGGGCGACGCGCAGCGGGAACATCAGCTTGCCAGGCTTGGTGTCGCGGGCCTCGGCGACCTTGGCCAGGGCCTCCTTGGCGGCCTCGGCGGACCAGTCGGTGATGGATTCTAGGCGGTCGGCCAGTTCGTTGAGGGGTTCGGCGACGTCGACGTTCTTTTTGACCTTGGCCAGAGCATCTTCATCGAGTCCGAAGGTGTCGGTGAGGATGAAGTCGATGGCGGCGGGCACCTCGTTGAGCAGGCGGACCTTTTCCTTCACCGCGGCCGCAATGCGGTCGAAGCGGTCGCCTAGGGGCAGACCGGCGGCCTCGACCAGCGGACGGGCACCGGCGGCGAAATCCTCGTCGCTGAGTCTGGCGAGATGCTGCTGGTTCATCCACTTGCACTTCTCGATGTCGAAGCGGGCGGGGGCGCGGTTGACCTGCGCGAGGCTGAAGCGCTCGATGAGTTGCGGAATGGTGAAGACCTCGTCCTCGGTCTTGGGGTTCCAGCCGAGGAGTGCCAGGAAGTTGGTGACAGCCGTTGGCAGGTATCCCTGCTTGCGGTAGTCGCCAACGGCCGCTCCCTCGTCGCGCTTGGACATCTTGGAGCCGTCCGCATTGAGGATGAGCGGAATGTGGGCGTATTGTGGCGCGGTGCCGCCGAGGGCCTCGATGAGTTGCAGGTGCTTGGGCGTGTTCATCAGGTGGTCCTCGCCGCGGATGACGTGGCTGATTTCCATCTCCAGGTCATCGACCACGTTGACGAAGTGGAAGACGTAGGAGCCGTCCGAGCGTTTGACGACCATGTCGGGCGTGTTCGACTCGTCGCGGTAATCGATGGTCACCTCACCGCAGACGAGATCCTTCATGGTCAGCGGCTTGCGCTCGAAGCGGAAGCGCCAGGCGCCGTCGTCCTCGTAGACGCGGTCGGCCTGCATGAGTTTCTGGAAATGGCGGTCGTAGATTTCCGTGCGTTCGCTCTGGGAGTAGGGGCCGTGGTCGCCGCCCTTGTCGGGGCCCTCATCCCAGTCCATGCCGAGCCAGCTCATGCCCTCGAAGATGGCGGCGCGGGCCTCCTCGGTGTTGCGGGCCTGGTCGGTGTCCTCGATGCGAAGCACAAAGGAGCCGCCCTGCTGGCGGGCAAAGAGCCAGTTGAAGAGGGCGGTGCGGGCGCCGCCGACGTGGAGGTAGCCGGTGGGAGAGGGAGCGAAGCGGGTGCGAACGGACATGCGCCTGTGTAGGCACGGACGATCCGGAGATCAAGCGAGGGGATAGGGGCCGTCCTCATCGACTCCCTGCCAGCCGATGGAGGCGAAGGCCTTGAGGATGGCGTCGGCCGGTTTGCCCTGCTCCTCGCCCTCGGCGTGCTCGATGGTGGCCGAACTGGTCAGCCCGCGCATGGATTCGATGCTGATCACCGTGTCGTGGCCCGCGAGGTGGATCCAATCGCCCCAGTCCTTCGCCTCGTGCCTGGCTTCCAGATTGACTTTGCGCAAGGCGGCGACCACTTCGCGGATGGTGCTCGGGGCTTCGGAGTCGGGGAGGATGACCTGCGTTTCCATGGCCGAGGCTAGTGCTGCGTTGTCCGGCCATTCAAGGCCCGACTCCCTGGCGATATGCAATTCTTCAACTGTAGCGGCGCGGAATGTACCGGGACCCAGGACAAACCCACCCGCCAAGAACCCCCCAAAAACCACCAAACAAAAAAAGTTACAAACAAAACCCAAAGAAAATGCCACACCCCCCCACAAACAAAAAGTAACCC
>JAWVYP010000137.1:0-7484 GCA_033722655.1 Akkermansiaceae bacterium
CGTGGTGCCGGTCAAAAGGAGATTCCCGGCCGCGAGTGGTTCTACGTGGAGAAGGAGCAGGTCGTGGCCGAGGGTCTCGTCGCACTCGAGCGCGGCAAGGCGCGGCATTTCCCGCATCTCAAGACGGCGGCCGCAGCCTTGTTGATTGCCGCCGTGCCAATGGTTTTGATGAGGTGCGCGCTTGGATCGAGGCCGAGGAGGTGAGGACCGCGGGCTTTCCTTGGCGTCAAGCAGCCTTGGCAAAGGCGGTAGCTCACCCCGGAGAATTCAGAGCAGCAGTAATTCGTGACTGCGCAACAACGCAGCCAAAGAACTGCATGTCCCCGAGCGTTTGGAAGCGCTGTGGCCACTGTAGCGGCGGTCTATGACCGTCGAAACGACTGCCTGGAACCTTCCAGTTCGTCAGAAGCCGACGCTCATAGAGCGACGTTACAGGAGAACTCAAGAGGGAAGCGTAACCGCTTCAGCCATTCAGCTTCTGCAAGGACTTCGCCAAGAACTTGCCGTCCTTGCGCACCAGCTTGCCGTCGAAGTACATCTCCCCACCGCCGTAGTCTTTGCGCTGGATGTTGACGATGTCCCAGTGGACTTGGGAGCGGTTGCCGTTGTCGGCGTCTTCGTAGGCCTGGCCGGGAGTGAAGTGGAAGGAGCCGCCGATCTTCTCGTCAAAGAGGATGTCGCGCATGGGTTCGCGGATGACGGGGTTCACGCCGATGGCGAACTCGCCGATGTAGCGGGCTCCGGCATCGGTATCGAGAATCTTGTTGAGGGCCTTGGTCTTGTCGCCGGCGGTGGCCTTGACGATCTTGCCCTTCTCGAACTCGAGGCGGATGTTGTCGAAGCCGATGCCCTGATAAATGGTCGGCGCGTTGTAGGTGACGTAGCCCTCGACCGAGTCCTTGACCGGGGAGGTGAAGACCTCGCCGTCCGGGATGTTGTAGTTGCCCGCCGAAACCAGGGTGGGGATGTCCTTGATGGAGAAGTGGAGGTCGGTGAGCGGGCCCTTGAGGTGGACCTTGTCGGTCTTGTCCATCATGCGCTTGAGGATGTTCATCGGCTTGACCAAGGACTGGTAGTCGAAGAGGCAGACCTTGAAGAAGAAGTCCTCGAAGGCCTCAGTGCTCATGTCGGCCTGCTGGGCCATGGACGGGGTGGGCCAGCGCAGCACGCACCACTTGGTCTTCTTGACGCGGTGGTCGGTGACCTTGCGCATCTGCTTCATGGCGAGCGCCATGTTCTTGGCGGGGACATCGGAGGTTTCGGCGATGTTCTGGCTGCCGCGGATGGCGAGGTAGGCGTCCATGTCCTTCATCTCGCGCAGCAGGTGCTTGGTGATGAGCTTGTACTGGTCCTCGGTTGCCCCCTTGAGCATTTCGCGGGTGAGTTTGCCGTGGGCGACGCGCAGCACGGGAATGGCCTTCTTGCGGCGCACTTCGCGGATCAGCTCCACGCCCATGGCGTCCGGGACGTCACCGAGGTCGAGCAGGATCTTCTCTCCCTTCTTGAGATTGCAGGAGTAACCAATGAGTTGCTTGGCGAGGGCGGTGATGCGCGGGTCGGTCATGGAGGCATGCTGCGCAGGCCGTCGAAGGTCTTAAAGTCAAAAGTCGAAGGTCCGCAGCGGAGCTTGCCCGCTCCTGTGGACACTGGTATCCACGGACATGCTCCAATACTGCCCTGGATTCATCGGCCCCTTGGGAGTCCCGGAAATCATCATGATCCTGATCATGCTGGGGGTGCCGGCGATCATTATTGGGGCGGTGGTTTTCATGTTCATTCGGTCGGAGAAGTAGCCTCAAGCGCCACCGTTTTCGCCGTCCGAGCGTAGCGAGAGTGAAGGGGGCTGAGCCTTTGGGAGGATTCGCGATTGCGGAGCTGTGAGCCTGTGGGTAGAAGCAGCCATGGTTCTGGGAATTCTCGGCTCCGGCTCCGGCTCCAACATGCAGGCGATTCTCGATGCGATCGACGCCGGCACCTTGGATGCGTGCATCGGCTTGGTGCTTTCGGATCACGAGGACGCCTACATTCTAAAGCGCGCCGCCAAGCGCGGTATCCCGACGGGGGTGATCGACTGTGGCGGCTTTCGCACCAAGTTTCCGCTCGAAGCACAGATGGAGACGGCGATGCGGCTGAAGAAGGCAGGGGTGGAGCTGGTTTGCCTCGCTGGATTCCTGCGCCTGGTGAAGCGTCCGCTGCTCGACGCCTTTCCCGAGCGCATCCTCAACATCCATCCGGCGCTTCTGCCGGCCTTTCCGGGCCTCGATGCCTGGAAGCAGGCACTCGAAGCCGGGGTCGAGGAAACCGGCTGCACCGTCCACTACGTGGATGAGGGCATGGACACCGGGCCGAGCATCCTGCAGGAAGCGGTTCCGGTACTTGCCGACGATACGCCGGACTCACTGCACGCCCGCATACAGGTGGCCGAACACAAGCTCTACCCGGAGGCGGTGAAGAAGGTCATCGCTCAACTGTCACCGGTCAGCGGTGGGTCGACGAGCGCCCCGTCATCAGTCAGCGATCATCAGTCATCAGGGCCCCACTGAGCCACCTCATGGAATTTCCTCCATGCAGATCATGCACCCGCACGCTCAGATTCACCCCTATCGCTGATCCCGCTGACTGTTGACTGCTGACTGCTGACCGTTGACCATCCTGCCGATGCCCAAGCTCATTCACGGAGATTGTCTCGAGGTCTTGCCGACCCTTGAGGAGAAGTCTGTCGACCTGGTGGTGACTTCACCGCCCTACAACATTGGCATTGACTACCGGAGTTATGAGGACGGCGGATCGCGCGAGGATTTTCTGGCCTGGTGCCTGCGTTGGGCCGCCGAGCTCAAGCGGGTGATGACCGATGAGGCCTCCTTCTTCCTCAATGTGGGGGCCGCACCCTCCAATCCCTTGCTGCCCCACCAGTTGCTGCTCGCGCTCACCGACGGGCCTGAACCGCTGTTTGTGCTGCAGAACACCATCCACTGGGTGAAATCGATCACGATCGAAACCCGGGAGGGGGAGTCGGTGAGTGCGGGCCATTTCAAGCCCATCAACTCCAAGCGCTTCGTCAACGACTGCCACGAATACGTCTTCCACCTGACCAAGAGTGGCAAGGTGCCGCTGGATCGCAGGGCGGCGGGTGTGCCCTACGTCCACAAGTCCAATATCAAGCGCTGGGGACACACCGGCGGCGAGGATCTGCGCTGCCGCGGCAACACCTGGTTCATTCCCTACGACACCATTCAGTCGCGCGACAAGCAGCGGCCCCATCCGGCGACTTTCCCGGCGGCACTGGCCGGCCGCTGCATCCAGCTCCACGGCAAGGGGGCAGAAACGCGCATGCTCGATCCCTTCCTCGGCATCGGCAGCTCGGCGGTGGCGGCCGAGAAGGCGGGAATCTCCAGGTTTACGGGCATTGAACTTGATGCAGGGTATCTGGAGGTGGCTCGTGAGCGCCTCGACCAGGAGGCTTCGAGGTGGTTCTGAAATTTTTTCGGTGGCAGATGGTCAGCTTCTTGCTTCATTGACTGCCAATCACCCAATTCAGACGAATTCATGAAACTCATCGCAAGCAAGGACAGCTATTTCACGCCCGAAAAAATCAGTGAATACACCGACATGGTCATCCAAGGTTGCCTTCAGGCGATCGCCGCGATTGCGATTTTCTTCATTGGCATGTGGATTGCCAAGCTGATCCGACGGACGGTGCGCAAGGGGCTGAACAAGCGCGAAGTGGACCCCACCCTGGTCTCCTTCGGCAGCAGCATCCTCTATTATGGTTTGATGGTGGCTGTCGCCATTGCTGCCATCCAGCAGGTCGGTTTTCAGACCACCTCACTGGTGGCCATTGTCGGTGCTGCTGGCCTGGCGGTCGGTCTGGCCCTGCAGGGCTCGCTTGCCAACTTTGCCTCGGGGGTTCTCATCATCCTCTTCCGCCCCTTCCAGGTTGGGGATGTGATCGAGGCCGCTGGCCAGATCGGATCGGTCAAGGAGATCGGCATTCTGATGACCATCATGTCCAGTGGCGACAACAAGAAGATCGTCATTCCCAACTCTTCGGTGATGGGTAGCACCATCGTCAACATCACCGCCCACGACACCCGCCGCGTGGACATGTCGGTGGGTGTGAGTTACTCCGACGATCTCGACAAGGTCGAGCAGATCATCCACGAAGTGCTAAAAGCTGACGAGCGCATTCTCGACGATCCCGAGCCCCAGGTGAAGGTCGCCGAACTCGCCGGCAGCAGCGTGAACTTCAACGTCCGCCCCTGGGTCAAGAAGGAGGATTACTGGAGTGTCTTCTACGACTTCCAGAAGACCATCAAGCAGCGCCTCGACAAGGAAGGCGTCTCCATCCCGTTCCCGCAACAGGATGTGTATTTGCACAAGGCATGAGGCGGCGGAGCCGCCTCGTTCCTGGTTCCTAGTTCCTGGTTCTTAGTTATGCCCGGCACGCTCCGCGTTGCCGGGTATTTTATGTAAGGGCGGTCTATGACCGCCCATCCATCATGCCGGGCGGTCACAGACTGATCTCGTTCCACTTGATCCACGAGAAATGCGACCTCCTCCGAGGCCGATCTGAATCAATCCAACTCGCGATGCTCGTTGGACCTTCGGTCGTTGCCCCTACAGCCCCGACAAAGTCGGGGCAACTAGGAACTAAGAACCAGGAACTAAGAACCAGGAACTAAGAACCAGGAACTAAGAACAAAAGCTGCCTCCCATTTTCGTTCCCAATATAGTGCAGAGCTGATAGGCAGCTTTATGCGCCGCCTTCGCAACGACCTGCCCTACACCTTCCGGCCGCCGAAGATGCAGATGTGGCTGCGGCCGCTGATTTTGCTCTATAACCGGCACCAGCAGTTGCGCCGCAGCAACCGCATTGCAGCGATCGAGAGCGAGGGCTTTGAGCAGGTGGCGGAACTCCACAAGCAGGGGCATTCCATCATCCTTGCACCCAACCACTCCGACCACTCCGATCCCCACCTACTGATCGAGGTCTGTGCGCAGCATGGCATGCATCCCTACTTCATGGGCGCGCGCGAGATTTTTGAGGCCAGTGCGCTCAACTGCTGGGCGCTGCAGGTTTCCGGGGTCTTTTCAGTGGATCGAGACGGTCCCGACCTGTCCGCCATCAAGGCCGCCATCGGCTTGCTGGAGGAGGGCAAGCAGCCCTTGGTGATGTTTCCCGAGGGCGAGATCTACCACCACCACCGCCGCGTCGATCCGCTCAACGAGGGCGTGGCCTCCATCCTGCTCAAGGCCGTCAAACGCCTCAAGGAGGGCAAACAAGCCTGCCTGGTGCCGGTGGGCATGAGTTTCTTCCACGATCCCGCTGTCGAGGAGACCTTCAGCGAGCGGCTTTCCAAGCTCGAGGACCGCATCGGCTGGACACCCAAGCCGTCCATGGGAGTCGTCGAGCGGGTGGTGCGCCTGGCCACCGGCGTGCTCGCCCTCAAGGAGACCGAATTTCTCGGCGAGGCCTGCACCGGAGAGATCAGGGATCGACTGACCCAGCTCTGTGACCGCCTGCTCTCCGATGTCGAAAGCCGCTACCCCAAGGATGGCAAGGCGATGACTCCACCCGAGCGGGTGCGTGCCCTGCGTTACCGCATCCGTCGGCGACTGCTCGATGAAAAGGAGCCGCCCTCGACCGAGGAACGCCATGCCCTGCTCGACGACCTTGACCGCGTCTTCACCGCCCTCCAGGCCCACAGCTACATTGGCGACTACGTCTCCATCGACCCCAGCACCGACCGCACCGCCGAAATGATCATGAAGCTCGAGGAGGATCTCTTCGGTTACCCCAATTATCCCGTCGATCGCAAGGCCGTGGTCAAGGCGGGTGAACCGATTGTGGTCAGCCAGTTGATCACGGATGGAAGCCTCTCCGGCAAGAGCTCGGCGAGGGAATTGACGAGGATGCTTGAGGACCGCTTGCAGAGCTTGTTGGGCTGATGAATGGCTCAGTTGCAGCAATCAGCTCAACAATTCCACCAGTTGCTGTGGCTGGCTCACCAGAAACTCCGGCTCCGACTTGGCCAGGGCCTCCTTGGCATTGAAGCCCCAAATGACGGCGGCGATGGGGATGCCCGCCTTCTTGCAGGCCTTCACGTCGCGCAGTTCGTCGCCGACGTAGAGCATGTCCTCCTTCTCCAGCGAAAAAGTCCTCAGGATGGACTTGAGGTGCTTGGCCTTGCCGCTGAGCTTGGACTTGGAGGAGATGAAATCGAAGGGCTCCTCCAGACCGTGGTGCTTGAGGAAGAGTTCGACGTTCTCGGCGGTGTTGGAGGTCAAGATGCCAAGGTGGTCGACCCGTGGTCGCAGGGTGGTGATGGCCTCCTTCATGCCCTCGATGAGTTCGATGTTTTCGATGCGGGTCCGCAGGATGCTGAGGCCTTTGGTCAACAAGGCGGGGGCCTGCCGCTTGGAGACCCCGAGCTCGCGCAGCAGCCCATTCACCGTGAGCTGACGCAGCTTGGGAACATCATCGGCGTGAATTTCCTGCAGACCGAATTCCGGCGCCAGCTCGTTGAAGATGCGATGCACCTCACCCAGGGTGTCGGCAATGGTGCCGTCGAAGTCAAAGGCGATGAGGCGGGGTTTCACTGGGATAGATTGCGCAATGACTGTGTGGCTTTAAAGATGAAACTGGGCCCACAAAAGGGGACACACAAACTTGGGCTCATTCTTCGCCAAAGCTTTGTATGTCCCCGGGCGAGCGCTTGGTTTTCGGTCAGGGAGGTGTTCTTAGACCAGGGGCAAATTCGGGTGAATGTCCTCATTGAGTGATGAGGCCTCTCCGGCAAAATGGCGTTGCAGAGCGGCGAAGGCGATCATGGCCGCGTTGTCGGTGCAGAATTCAGGTGGGGAAATGGCCAGCTTGAGGCCCTTGGCATTGCAGGCCTGTTGCAGCGCCTCACGCAGGGCGCGGTTCATGCTGACGCCGCCGGAGAGCGCGATGAGCTTGTGGCCCGATTGTTCGGCGGCACGCAGGGTCTTGCCGACCAGAATGTCGAGCACGGCCTGCTGGAAGGAGGCGGCGAGGTCGGGAATGGAGACCTTGCCCTTCTCGCGCTGCAGGGTGTAGAGCACGGCGGTCTTGAGGCCTGAAAAGGAGAAGTCGAGGTGTGGCTCCTTGAGCATGGAGCGCGGGAAGTCGTAGGCTTGCGGGTTGCCCTCGCGCGCGGCCTTCTCGATTTCCGGGCCGCCGGGGTAGGGGAGTTCAAGCATCTTGCCGACCTTGTCGTAGGCCTCGCCGGCGGCGTCGTCGCGGGTGCTGCCCAGCTTGCGGTAATCGCCCGCACCTTGCACGTCGATGAGCAGGGTGTGCCCCCCCGAGACGATGAGGGCGAGATGCGGTGGGATCTCGCTGCGGTCAATGAAGGGCGAGAGCAAGTGGCCCTCCATGTGGTTGACGGAGAGAAAGGGTTTGCCGAGTGCGCAGGCCATGGCCTTGGCGGCGGTGTTGCCGATCAGCAGGGATGAGGCGA
>JAWVYP010000138.1:0-7386 GCA_033722655.1 Akkermansiaceae bacterium
GGCGAGATCGGCCTCAACAAGAACACCAAGAGCGAGCTCACCATCTTTGAGGAGCACGTCCAAATCGCTTTGGACCACGACCTGCCCATCCTGATCCACACGCCGCACCTCGAGGACAAACTCAAGGGCACGCGCATCATGCTCGATAGCCTCGCCAACTTCTCAAAGCTCGATCGCGGCAAGGTCATCATCGACCACGTCGAGGAGCACACGATTCACCAAGTCCTCGACCAAGGCTACTGGGCCGGCATGACCCTCTATCCGCACAGCAAGTGCTCCGCCGACCGCGCCATCGACATGCTCGAGATGCACGGCAGCGAACGCCTATGGATGAACTCCGCCTGCGACTGGGGCATCTCCGACCCCATGGCCGTACCCAAGTGCATGCTGCAGATGAAACTGCGCGACCACGACAAGGCCGCGATTGAAAAGGTCGTCTACGACAACCCGGCGACCTTCCTGAGTCAGTCGCCGAGGTTTAAGTTATAGGGAAGCTAGGGCCCTGCTGGAGCTGCGGACTTCTTTCTTACCGCAGCGCAGCGCGAGCGTCAGCGAGCTCTACTCCACGGGATGCTCCTCCGCATTCTGAAGTATGGAGCTCGCTAACGCTCGCGCTGCGCTGTGGTAAAGAAAAAGCTGACATCACTCTTGGCTCCCCTAAAACTCCACCTCTTCCCCCAGAGCCCCCACCTCCACATCTCCCTCATGGATCTCACTGAGCGCCTGCTGTAGCACCTCGCCGCACTCCGGCTCCCCGTGCACCAGCCAGACCTTTTTCCTGGGTCCGCTCATCGCCTTGAAGTAGTCGATCAACTCGGAATGATCCGCATGGCCCGACAATGAATCCACCGCCTCGATCTGGGCGCGGACCTTGGTCTTCTTGCCGAAGATGGCGACTTCCTTGTGACCGTCGCGCAGGCGGCGTCCAAGCGTGTGGTTGGCGCAGTAGCCGACGAAGAGCACAGTACAGGTGGGATCGCCGACGTGATTCTTGAGGTGGTGGCGGATGCGGCCGGCTTCGCACATGCCCGAGGCCGAAATAATGATGCAGGACTCCTTGAGCTTGTTGAGGTCCTTGGACTCCTTGACGGAGCGAATCAGCCGAAGCCCGTCAAAACCGAAGGGGTTCTGCTTGCTAAACAGCGACTCGTAGACCTCCTCGTTGAAGCAGGCCGGATGCAGGCGGTAGATCTCGGTCGCGTTCACCGCCAAGGGGCTATCGACGAAGACCTTGATGCGTGGAATTTCTCCTTTCTCAAACAGCTCGTTGAGCACGTAGAGTACTTGTTGGGTGCGCTCCACCGCGAAGGAGGGAATGAGGATCTTGCCGCCGCGCTGGATGGCGGTGCGCAGCACGTGTCCAAATTCATCCCCCATGCCGGGAGGTGCGACGTGCTCGCGACCGCCATAGGTGCTCTCCATCAGCAGGAAGTCGATGTCCTTGGCCTTCACCGGGTTGCGCAGCACCTCGTTGTGACCCCGTCCCACGTCCCCACTGAAGAGAAAGCGCTTGTGCTTGCCGTCCTGCTGGTCGTCGATTTCGAGCAGCACCTGGGCACTGCCAAGAATGTGGCCGGCATCGAGGAAGGTCAGCTTCACCCCATCGCAGATTGGAATCGGCCGCTCATAGGAAACACTGACGAACTGGCGCAGACAGCGCTCGGCGTCAATTTTGGTGTAAAGCGGCTCCACCGGATCCAGCCCCTCGCGCTTGCGGTGTTTGTTGAGCCATTCCACATCGCTCTCCTGGATGTAGGCCGAGTCCGCCAGCATGATTTGGCAGAGGTCGCGGGTGGCATCGGTGGCGTAGATGTTGCCTTCAAAGCCCTTGACCGTGAGGTTGGGCAGGTTGCCGCTGTGGTCGATGTGAGCGTGGGACAGGACCACCGCATCGACCTCCTTCGGATCGAAATGCGGGAAGCAACAGTTGATGTCGTAGGCGTCCTTGCGCGAGCCCTGGTAAAGCCCGCAATCCAGCAGGATCTTGCTGCCATTCACCTCCAGCAAATGCTGGGAACCTGTGGTGGTGCCTGCTGCACCGCAAAACTTCAATTTCATGGGTGAATCCAAAACTAACGTCGGAGCGCAGATTTGGAACCACGAAAGACACGAAAGTTCACGAAAGATGAATTTCAGAAACCAGAACAGCCACGTGCATGGATCTTGACGACTCCCTGATTGAGCCGAGCGAAATCAAACCAAGAACTAAGAACCATGCGGCGAAGCCGCATCACTCCACCCCCAACACCACCTCGCACTCGGGCATGGCCGTCTTGAACTTCTCCACCCCCTCCTTGGTCACGCCGGTCTGCCACAGATAGAGCTTCTTGAGTTTGGGCAGGGTGGCGAGTTCGGCGAGGACGACGTCGGTGACCTCAGTGCCATACAGGTTGAGGGACTCAAGTTCGCTGAGCGCGGTGAAGACCTTGGCGGAGTTGTTGGTGACCTTGGTCTGACCGAGGCGCAGCATCCTGAGCTTGCTGGCGTCCTTGAGCTTGACCACCGAACTGTCGCCGATGGAGGTCGCGCTCAGGTCCGCACTCACGAGATGCGGGATCACGGGCTCGAAGTCGACGAATTCATCGTCACCCAACTTGCCTCGCAGCGACACGGCCGACAGGACCACGCCGGCGGACTGCTGGGATTCGAAGCTCAGCGTGCCTGGATACATTTCGTTGATCCTGGCCACGGCTTCCACCAGGGCCTTGTCGGGCTTGACGCCCCCCTTCGGCTTGGCCTTCTCCTTTTCCTCCTTGGGGTCGGGCAGATCCACCAGTTCGGAGACAATCATGGAAATTTCCTCGGGCATCTCGGCATCGGCTATCCTGAGCTCGGCATCCGCGCCCTGATCGATCCACCACTTGAGAACCAGCAATTCGTTCGGCTCGACCTGGGGCTTGCCCTCGGGCGGCATGTGTTCGTCCTCGTCGAGTGGCAACTCGATGCGTTCGATGATGTAGCTGGCTGAGGAATCCCCAGGAACCAGGGCTGGGCCGTCTTTGCCGCCCTTCATGAGCATGGCGAAAGTGTCCATGCGAAGACGCCCCTTGGACTTGCCCTCCTTGTGGCAGGCCACGCAGCGGCGCTCAAAAATGGGCTGGATGACCGCAGTGTAGAATTCAGGGTCGGACACCGGCCCCTGGTCCTTGCTCTCGACCTCGATGCCGAGCATCTTTTTGACCGGATCCGGAGCCTCCTTGGTCAGGAAATCGCTGCCGTGGGTCATGGAACCGCCGTCGTGGCTGGTGAAGCCCATGATGCCCACCGAGGCCACCAGTGGCAGCTTGTAGGCCATCGGCTTCCACCCCATCACTCCGACCCACTTCTTGAGGACCGCCGTGGCAATGACCGTGCAGGTGAACACGGTACCGCCCCACATGTGGCGCTCGCCGATGTCGCCGTAGCTACCGTCGCCGTGCTTGAGCAGAAGGTAGCCGGCGATGACCGCAGCCACCGAACTCCAGACGCCCAGAATGAGGGGAAATCCGACCTCTGGCTCGGGTTTGCGGCCCTTGATGCTCGCACCCACTTCCTGCAGCAGGATGAGAATGAAGATGCCGATGGGCAAGTGCAGCAGCACCGGGTGGAAGTGGCCGATCCATCGGGCCATGGCCGGCATGGATTGCGCATCCCTGTAGATGGGCAGGACGGGCAGGAGAAGCAGGAGCACGATGCCAATGGCGCCGCAAATGGTGAGAATCCAAGGCTTCTTGACTGGGGGGGAGTCTGTTAGACTGTCAGACATGGGGCAAGGTGGGAGGTAGAGGCAACTACGGCATCGCGCCACCGGATCTTCCAATAAACCGGACCGGATGCAACACTTGGCTTTGTCGGCACCCAAGTCTAATTTAGTTCTCTTCATGACTTCGCCGCACCCTGCCCCTCCTGTCGCCCTGACCATTGCCGGATCGGACTGCTCTGCAGGCGCCGGACTGCAGGCGGATCTCAAGACCTTCCAGCACTTCCAAGTCCACGGGCTGACCGCCGCCACCTGCGTGGTGTCCGAGACGCCCAAGGTGGTGGAAGCCGTCAAGACACTGCCGGCGAGCTTTGTGGAAAGCCAGGTCCGCCTGCTGCTGGACAGTTATCCCCTCACCGCCATCAAGACCGGCATGCTGCACTCCCGCGCGGTCATCGAACGCGTGGCCAAATGCCTCGCCCCACACGCCACCATCCCGCTGGTGGTCGATCCGGTGATGATGGCGAGTTCCGGCGCGCCACTGATCGAGGAGGACGCGGTGGAGGCCTACCGCGAGTTCCTCTTCCCCTGCGCCACCCTGCTCACCCCCAACCTGCACGAGGCCGAGGCCCTGATCGGCGGCAAAATCACCGGCCTGCAAGCCATGGAGGAGGCCGCCCGGTCCATGAGTCGGGATACGGGTGCCGCGGTTCTGGTCAAGGGCGGCCACCTCGGCGGTAAGGATTGCATCGATATCCTCGCAGAGGGTGATCAGATCACCCGCTACTCCCACCCTCGCTTGCCCGATGCCGACACCCACGGCACCGGCTGCACTCTGGCGGCGGCCATCGCCGCGGGACTCGCCCACGGCAAGCCACTCCGGGATGCGGTGGCCAAAGCCGGCGACTACCTCGCTGCAGCCCTTGCCAGCCGCTATCAATTTGAAGGGCCGAAGGGCATCCAGGCACTCAACCAGGGCACTCTGCCGAAATCACTCGACTCCGCCTGATTGGTAAGGTCTTCTTAGGCAATTCGAACGGACTCGAACCGATTCGATTCATCCCCTTGCCGATTCACGCAGATGCCCTCTTCCGATTCCTCCAATCCTCCGACTCCATCCAGCAGGCTCGCGACTATTTCCCGTCGTGGCTTTCTGGCCCTGGCGGGAGGCTCCCTGGCAAGTTGCGCCGGTGGCAGCAAGATCGGCGAGAGCCCGTCCTCCCACATTGACCCCCGCACCAACCGGGTCATTCCGCACAATCCCGACATCCATGTCAGCCCGGATTTCCCGCGTTACGATCACGAGATCACCCACACCCGGGCCATGGTTTCAGGCAAGTACATCGCCATGACTTATGACGATGGCCCGCATCCGCAAAACACCCCGCGCCTGCTGCGCATGCTGCGAGAGCGCAACATCAAGGCGACCTTCTACGTCATCGGCCAGAGCGTCGCCGCCCATCCCAACATCCTCCGGCAGACCGTGGACGAGGGCCACGAAATCGGCAACCATACCCAGACCCATCGCCTGCTGACCAAACTCGGCGACGACGCCCTGCGCTGGGAGATTGAGCAATGCGACCAACAGATTCAGGCCGCCGCCCGCTGCGAGGTCCGCACCATGCGACCTCCCTACGGCGCGCTCAGCCAGCGCCAACGCGCCATCATCTACCGCGACTTCGGCTACCCCACCATCCTCTGGAACGTCGACCCCATGGACTGGAAACGCCCCGGCTCCTCGGTGGTGGCCTCACGCATCGTGCGCAACACCACGGCCGGCTCCATCGTGCTTGCCCACGATCTCCACGCCAGCACGGTTTCCGCCATGCCCAGCGCCCTCGATGAACTGCTCTACCAAGGCTACCGCTTCGTCACGGTTTCCCAATTGCTCTCCCTCCAGGCGCAAGCCGCAGTCGCTCCGGCCGAGCCTTCTCCCGCCGCCCATTCCTGAGCCTCGCCATGGCCGATTTCCCCTTCGGAGCACGGTATTTCACCACGCGTGAGCGACTCTCCGAACTGATGCGGGGCATCGCCAGTCTGGCCAACGACAGCGGCAGCCAGCTCGACCAGCCCCTACCGCTCACGCGAGACCCCGCCGACGACGACCAGGCCTTCCTCTTTGTCGCCTGCGGTGAGGTCAACAGCGGCAAGTCCGCCTTCCTCAACGGTCTGCTCGGCGCCCGCGAAATCTGCCCGGTCAGCGACCTCCCCCAACCCAAACAACCGATCCGCCACTTCCGCTACGGCGCCTCCCGCTGGGATGAGGCACAAGGTGAGAACCTGGAACTCTGCGAGCGACCCATCGGCGCGCTCAAGAACTTCGAGCTCATCGACACCCCCGGCATCGTCAACAACAGCGAGTCCCACTCCACGGAATTCATCCAGGCCCTGAGTCAATCCGATCTCATCTTCTGCGTCCTGCCGGTCAGCAATCCCTGGTCTCCCGCAACCTGGAACTTCCTGCTGCAACTCGCACCGGAGTTCCATCCCAAGGTCGCGCTGGTCATTCAGCAGATTGACCAGCGAGAGCCGGCCGACATTGCCGTCATGGAAGGCCATCTGCTCGACCTCGCGAGCAAGAAGCTCGATTTCCTGCCGCCGATCTTTTCGGTCTCGGCCCATGAAGCTTGCGCGGGACATCCGGCCAGCTATCGCCTGCTGCACGGCCACATCGATCGCCACCTCAAGGCCCTCGAGTCCCGCCAGCAGCAGTTGCGCCAATGGATTTCGCTGGCCGGCGACGCCCTCGACCAGATTGAGGACCAGGTCGAGGGACTCGCCGGCCAACTCCGCGAACAGGACCGTTTTCTGCAGGAGATCGAGGAGGAGATCAACGAGATGCGCGAGTCCTTCATCCAGCGCCTGCCCCACCACCTCATCGATGTCGCCGAAACCTTCGAGAGCCAGGGCCGCTGGGTCAGCAAGCAGCTGCATCGCAAGCTCGGCGCCTTCCTTTCGCTAGTGCGCGTCTTCACCGGTGACCGCACCGCCTCCACCACCGAGAAGGTCTTCATCGAGCGCATCCAGGCGGCGGTCGAAGAGGTCGCCGATCGCGACAGCGCCGAGGTCGTGCGCAACTGCGAGGAGCACTGGCACCAGCTTGAAACGCGCACCAAGGAAAGCATGGGCATCGAACTCACCTCCCACACTCCCATCGAGGAGAGCCTCAGGGCATCGCGGGACCACTTCATTTCCCGCCTGCGCCAGGCTGCCGAATTGGGCATCAACAACCTCAAGGTGCGCCACCTGCTCGAAAAGGAGATCCGCACCCGCAACATGGCCCTCAAGTCCTTCACCACCATGTGCCTGCTCTTCACCCTCGCCGCGGCCATCTGCGGCATCCTTGAGATCCCCTGGGCACCATGGATCCTGCTCGGCATCGCCGGCCTCTTCGCCACCGGCGGCACCCTCGCCGCCTGGGTCACGCGGCGCAACATCGTGCGCGACTTCAAGGAGCACCTGCTCGACACCTGCGGCGCCTTCGCCCAGACCATGGAGGGCGACTTCGAAAAGGCCCTGCAGGTCGTCTTCCGAGACTATGCCGACGCCCTCGGCGATGTCCGCAACCACTTTGCGCGCGAAAAGATGTCGGTCGAACCCCGCCAGCGCGCCTGGCAGAAATGCTTCCTTACCCTCAAGGCCATCGAGCAAGACTTATGATTGTAGCGGCGGTCTGTGACCGCCGACCCATATCGAATCGGCGGTCA
>JAWVYP010000139.1:0-7363 GCA_033722655.1 Akkermansiaceae bacterium
CAGCAAAAAACCCCGACTGCAACTTGTGCAACTGTAGCGGCGCTCTATGAGCGTCGACCCTCACACTCCCGACGGTCATAGACCGCCGCTACAGTTTGCAAAGCAATCCTCGAGCAATGGGCAACCTCAATTCGAGGTTCAAAGTTCAATGTTGGACGTTCAATGTTCGCGCCGCAGGCGCGCTCACCCAAACAACTCCCCACACAGCAAACAACTCTTCCCATCACAGCCCCGCGCGGTGCAGTGTTCGCGGCCGTAGAAGATGATCTGCAAGTGTAGTTTGTTCCAGCTCTCGCGCGGGAAGCATTTCTTTAGATCGCGCTCGGTTTGCTCGACGTTCTTGCCCTTGCTCAGCTTCCAGCGTTTGGCGAGGCGGTGGATGTGGGTGTCGACGGGAAAGGCAGGCACGCCGAAGGCCTGGGCCATCACCACCGATGCGGTCTTATGGCCGACGCCGGGCAGGGCTTCGAGGTCCTCGAAGTTGTCCGGCACCTCACCGCCATGCTTTTCGACAATGATTTTGGAGAGTTCGGAAATGGCCTTGGACTTGCGCGGTGAGAGGCCGCAGGGGCGGATGACATCGCGAATCGAGTCCACCGGAACCTTCATCATGTCCTGCGGATTGTCGGCGAGCTCAAACAAGGCAGGCGTGACCTGATTGACGCGCACGTCCGTGCACTGGGCGGAGAGAAGCACGGCGACGAGCAAGGTGTAGGCGTCCTTGTGATCGAGCGGAATCGGGGTTTTGGGATACAGCTCCTCCAGCCGTTTGAGGACATGATCCGCGCGTTCCTGCTTGAGCATGAGAGGAGACTCGCTGTGAACCGCCCGCTTTTCAAGTCGAGGCGCAGTGAACCCTTGCAATGCAAGCGATGCGGGCTAAGAAGCCTTCCACATGTCGCTTCGCACCAAGGACTTCCACTACGAGCTTCCGCAAGAGCTCATCGCCGATCGGCCGCTGGCGGAGCGGTCGGCCTCGCGCATGATGGTGGTGCATCGTGACAGCGGAACCATCGAGCATCGGATGTTCCGGGATTTGCCGGAGTATCTGCGTCCGGACGACTTGCTGATGCTCAACGATACCAAGGTCATTCCGGCGCGGGTCTTTTCGGATGACGGCAAGATCGAGCTGCTCTGCCTGGACCGACTCTCCGAAACCAGCTGGCGTTGCTTGGTCCGGCCGGGGCGCAAGATGAAGCCGGGTCGCTCGGTGACGGTGGGAGGCATCCAGGGAGAAGTGATTGAAGTCTTTGAGAATGGCGACCGCCTCATCGAGTGGGAGCGCCATTTGGATCTCAACGAGCACGGCCACCTTGCACTACCCCACTACATGGGTCGCGAAGACGAGGAAGCCGATCGCGATCGTTACCAGACGGTCTACGCGCGTGAGGAGGGCGCGATTGCCGCACCCACGGCGGGCCTGCACTTCACGCCGGAGATGTTGGCCAAACTGCCCCACGACTTTCTGACTCTGCACGTCGGCGTCGGCACCTTTCGTCCGGTCAGTGCGGAGGTCGTCGAGGAGCACGAGATGCATTCCGAGAAATACGCCATTGCTGCCCCGACCGCGGCGAAGGTCAATGAGGCGGGACGCGTGCTTGCCGTGGGGACGACCGTGACGCGCGTGCTTGAAGCGATTGCCAAGGAAGGTGGCGAGCCGCGCATTCCTCAGGGCGATCGCCGTGGGGAGACCGACATCTTCATCTACCCGCCCCATGAGTTCCGTGCGGTGGGAGCCTTGCTGACCAACTTCCACTTGCCGGAGAGCACGCTGATCATGCTCGTGAGTGCCTTCGCAGGTCAGGAATTGGTGCTGGAAGCCTATCGTCAGGCGGTCGCCGAGCGTTACCGCTTTTACAGTTATGGCGACTGCATGCTCTTGGTCTGAGCGCCGCTGCTGAGGACTGCGAGCTGAAGCTCGCGGTCCTCATGTTTGTGCGCCAATATCGAAATGGCCAAGCCCAGCAGCGAAATGACGACCACGCCCCAGTTGCCAATGACGGAGAACAGGGTGGTGGTGGGATGAGTGGGGATGTCGACCTGAACGAGTAGGGAACCTCGGGTGAAGTGGCTGCCTTGGTCGTCGCGAAGTTCCTGGGCTTGGCCGGTGTCGGGGTGGGCGGTGGTGCCGATGGTGTTAATGGCGGCACTCACGCCGTTGTTGGCGCAGCGGATCATGGGGCGGCGCAGCTCGATGCAGCGGAACTTGGCGTAGGCAAAGTGTTGGGCGGCAGCGGCACTTTCCTTGAACCAGCCGTCGTTGGTGACGTTGAGGATGATCTGCGGCTCGGGGCGCACGAACTTGCGGGTCAGCCGGGGCACGCTGTCCTCGTAGCAGATGGTGGGAATGGCCTGGACGACCTTGCCGTTGGCCAATGGCACAGGCATGGGATCGATCCTGTAGCCGGGGGTGAAGCTGCCGCCGTATTCGGCGCCGGATTGGGCCTCGTAGATGTTCTTGAGCCAGGGCACGGACTCGATGAGCGGAATGGTTTCGCCGAACCAGACGAGGTGGTGCTTGCGGTGGGTTAGCACCTCTTCGCTCCCCGGTTGCTGGATGGCGAGTGAATTCCAGGCGTCCCCGCCCTCCTTCATGACCCAGTTGTCCTCTTCCTCGGGATGGGGCACGGCTTCGAATTCCGTGACTCCGTAGATCAACTGGAAGGGCCCGGCCTCCTTGATGCGCTCGATGGTCTTTTGGTTTTCGATCCAGTGGATCGCCTGGCCGTCTTCGGTGCGGAAAATGCTGCCACCCAGGGCCGCTTCAGGCCAAATGACCCAGTCCGGCCAGGAGGTTTCGATGGCGAACTCTCGGTAGGCCTCTCCTTGCTCGGTCTGCTTTTCCTCGGCCGCCTCGTATAGCGCTTCCATTTTGCGGTCGTCCTCCTCGAGGATTCGCTCCAGGGCCGCGATCGTGTCGTCCTCGTAGGCCAGGTGGATGTCGAGCGGATCCCACAGCACGCGAGCGGCCTCCTGCGGGATGTTGAGCTGCACCAGCAGGGCCTTGGCCCGGATGGCCTCCTTGCGCGACTCGCTGGCGATGCGCACCAGACCGTAGCAGATCAGCAGGGCGACGAGCAGGGCAGCGATGCCGAAGTCGAGCCGGGTCCGGCGCTTGCCGGTTCTGGCGCTGACAATCAGGCGTGCCATGCTCTGCACCAGGACCACCTGGAGAAAGACCGGAACCAGGGCGAGGGCGGTGACGCCGAAAAGGTCGGCGCATTGGGCGAGTACCGGGTTCTGGTGGAAGGCCACGCCGAGGCTGTTCCAGCCGAAGCCGGTCAGCATCCAGCTGCGGATCCATTCCAGACCGACCCAGACGGCGCCATTGCAGAAGCCGAAGCGCAGGCTGCGCGTGATCTGCTGGATGGTGCGGGTCTCCTCCAATATGCCCGCCTTCCAAGGGTTGCCGAGGGTGGCGGCGAAGGCGCCAAAGGCGGCCCAGTAGAGGGCCAAGTAGGCCGGCAGCAGCACCCCGGCGATGGGGGCGACGATGCCAAACCACCAGAACTGGATGCCGTTGGTGACGAGGCCGGCCACGTAGCCGTAGAAGGCTCCCTTCCAGGCGCGTTTGGGTCCTTCCAGCCGCCACAGCACGATGAGCAGTGGAATCAGCGCGAGCCACACCAGGCTGCCGATGTCGAAGGGCGGAAACAGAAGTGCTGCGAGCAGGCCGGTGGCAGCGCAGGCGCCGAGCTTGAACCAGACACGGCGGTCCTTGATGGCCTCAAGCAGAGCTCGGCGCAGTTTTCCCATGGCCGTGAGCATCGATGCTCGAACGCGGGGGGTCAATGGCTCTTCGCGCTGTAGCGGCGCTCCATGAGCGCCGACCATCAAATTTCGGCGGTCATGGACCGCCGCTACAGTTCCGGCATGACCGTGGCGATCACCGGCTTGGCGGCGAAGACCTTGGCGGCGACCTCCGCAACCGCCGCCGGTTGGAGCGCGCGATACTCGGCCTCGAGCTCACGATGGGCCGTGGCCGGATGGCCGAAGAGCAGGTCGAGGGCGGTGGCGCGGGCGATGGCACCCAGCGATTGCTGCTGGATGGCGTGGCCGCTGAGCACGGTGGATCGCACCCGCTCAAAGGCCTCTTCGGGAATGCCTTTGGCGGCGATCTTGGCAATTTCGGCGAGCATTTCATCCCGGGCCAGTTGGGCCTGTTCGGGCGAGGTGGCGAGGTAAAAGGTGAAGAGCCCGCTGTCGTAGCCGAGGAACTGGGTGGCGCCCACTTGGTAGGCGAGGCCGAGTTCCTCGCGGATGCGCACAAAGAGCGGGCCAGCCATGTCGGCGGCGTATTCCTGGAGGAAGGCGAGCGCGTGGCGCTCTTCACCGGTGGCGGTGCCGCCCTCAAAGCCGATGGCGATGGCGGCCTGCTTCTTGGCCAGCGATTCCCGCACCTGCTGGTCGGCCTGGAACTGGCTGGCGGGGGGCTGCCAGGCCTCGCCCTCGGGCAGGGCGGCGAAGCGCTGTTCGAGCCAATCGGCGGTGGCGTCGGGATTAAAGTCGCCGGCCACCACCAAGCTGAGGTTCTTGCCGGCCAGGTGGCGGTAATGCTGGTCGAGAAGTTGTGGCCGATGCAGGGAGCGCAGGCTCTCCTCCGAACCGAGGGCGTGCACGCCATAGCCGGCGGACTGGAAGGCGGCACCGCGCAGGGACTTGAGCGCGCGGTGCAGCGGCTCCTGCATGGACTCCTTGAGCGCAGCCAACTGGCTGGCCTTTTCGCGCTTGATCACAACCTCATCCAGGCGCGGGGCAATGGCGACATCGGCAAGGACCTCACCAATGGCCTGGAGGTCCTGGGCCAGACCGGCGGCCTGCAAGAGCAGGGCGTTGTTGCCGGAGGCGGCCGACATCGAGGCGCCCAGCGATTCCAGCTCAAGCGCAATCTGCTCGCCGGTGCGGCTGGTGGTGCCCTTGGGCAGGGTGGCGGCGAGCAACTGGTTGAGGCCGGCGTTGTCGGCCGTCTCGGAAATCACGCCGGCACGAGCGGCCAGCTGGAATTGCACCAGGGGCACCCGGCGGTCGGGCAGCAGGGCGAGTTCGATGCCATTGGTGAGGGTGCGGCTGACGATCTCCTGGCGCTCCTGCTTGAGGCGCTTGGTGCGTTGGGGTGCGGGGGCGTCGACGGGATCGAGCAGGGTCAGGTTGAGGCCGCGTTCGTTGAGGCGCGAGGCGGCGTGCTGGACCTCGTCGGGACCGACCCGGGCGAGGCTGCTGAGCGCGTGGCGGGTATAGTTGAGGTCGCGCGCCTCATGCCAGTTGGAGGCGAGGTCGGTGGCACGGCCCGAGGCGCTCATCAGGCTGCGGAACTGGCTGGCGGCAATCTGGCGCTGGGCCTTGGCGATGTCACTCACCAGGCGGTCGCTGTCTTCCTCCTCGTCGATGGTGTGAAGTACTTCCTTGATGCCCGAGATCAGGGCCTCGCGCTTGTCGGGAGGGGTTTCCGCCGAGATGCCAAAGAGGCCCTCGCTGCCGGGAAAGCCCCAGTGGTAGGCGGAGATCTCAAGCGCCAGGGATTGCTGCTCGCGCAGTTGCTGGTAGAGGCGCGAGGAGCGGCCGCGACCGAGCACGGCGGCGAGGATCTCGAAGGCGGGGGCCATCGGATCGTTGAGCGAGGGCGAGCGCCAGCTCAAGGAGACCTTGCTGGCGGGAATGGCGAAGCGGTCGCGGGCAAAGCGCGGGCCGACCTGGGGTGGGTCCTGGACGATGGTCGGCTCGTTGCCGCCGCTGGGCAGGCAGGTGTCGGTGAGGGCCTCGAGTTGCTCGTGGACTTGCACCGGATCGAAATCGCCGGAGATGACCACGAAGCTGCGGTCGGTGGTGTAGCGGCGGCGGTGGTAACCGCAGAGATCCTCGTAGTTGAGGGCGTCAAAGAGGTGGCGCTGGCCGATGACCGGGTGGCGGCGCGGGTCCTGCTGGAAGACAGTGGAGAGCATCAGGCGCAGCGAGACGTCGTCGGGGTTGTCGAGGCCCATGTCGATCTCGCGACGGATGACGTCCTTCTCGCGCTCGAACTCGTCCTCGGGCAGGGTCGGGAAATAGACCAGGCCGGTGAGGCACTTGAGGAATTCGCTCAGCGAATCCGCGGGGCCGTCGATGTAGTAGACCGTGCGCCCGAAGGTGGTGTAGGCGTTCCAATGGCCACCCGCGCCCTGCACGGATTGGGCCAGCTGCTCGCCGCTGTAGTCGCGGGTGCCCTTGAAGACCATGTGCTCGAGAAAGTGGGAGATTCCCGAGCCGAGGTGAGCGTCCTCGTGGATGCTGCCCGTCTCCACCCAGGCCTGCGCGCTGACCACCGGAGCGGTGTTGTCCGGGTCGAGGATGACCGTCAGGCCGTTGCTCAGGGTTTCGACGGTGGCAGTGGTGGCGGGGTAGTCCATGGGCCGGCGATGCTGCGCATCGAGGAGTTGTGGGTCAATGGTCATCGACGCGCCGCTACAGGGGCGGCTGCGCCGCGGGATTGGGACGAGCGTGCGCTCGTCCATAGCGGATGGGATGGGCGGTCATCAGTTGTTGCTCACAGGCCGCAGAGGGTTCGCCCGCAAGGGGGACATGCAATTCTTTGGCGCAGCCAAAGTTGCGTGTCCCCACCACCGGCTTAACCCCACCACCGGCTTAAACGGTTCGCTTGAGATTTCCACCCTACTTGGATTGATCTGCCCGTTCAGCTGCGTATCTTGGCTGTGATGAAAGCCTTTTTCTCTCTTTTGACAGCTGCCCTGGTTCTTCCTCTTCAGGCGGAAGACGGCTGGGTGGAACTCTTCAATGGCAAGGATCTGACCGGCTGGACCCAGCGCAATGGCACTGCCACCTATGAGGTCGTGGACGGCACGCTGACGGGCACCACCGCGGAGGGCAGTCCCAACAGCTTCCTGTGCAGCGACCAGGAATTCGGCGACTTCGAACTGACTTTCGAGGTCAAGGTCCACGACCGCCTCAACTCGGGCTGCCAGATCCGCTCCAAGACCTTCAATGGACCCAAGGGCCGGGTCAACGGACCGCAGGTGGAGATCGAGGCCAGCGGCAGGCAAGGTGCGGAGGCCGGATACATCTACGGCGAGGCTCTGAGCACCGGTTGGCTGACTCCCAAGGCCGAGCTCAAGAAGCACAAGCACTTCAAGGACGGCGAGTGGAACCACTACCGCATCGTCGCCAAGGGTCCGCGCATCCAGGTCTGGATCAACGGCGAGCAAGTGAGTGACCTCACCGACGAGAAGCGCTACGAAAGCCACCCCAAGGGCTTCATCGCTTTGCAGGTCCACAGCATCGGCAAGGGCCAGGGCCCGTGGTCGGTGGCTTGGAAAAACATCAAAATCAAGGAGCTGTAAGTTGGGATTTCGCGCCCTCTGTCTCGCCCTGA
>JAWVYP010000140.1:0-7258 GCA_033722655.1 Akkermansiaceae bacterium
CAGGACGCAGAGCCAGATGCCCCCCCAAGTGGCGGATCTCCAGGCTTCCAGAGGCAAGCGGGCAATCAGGTATTGGTAGTCCTCGTGTTTGATGCTCAAAGAGCCCACCTTGCGCTCGATGAAGCGCAGGTTCTGACGCGCCTCGGCATGTTGGGGATCCCTGGCGAGTGCCCTGCGGTAATAGAGCGCGGCATGGCCGGTGGATCCGGCGCGGTAACAGGCATTGCCGATATGATAGAGGGTGTCCTCCGAGAGTTCCGCGTAGGGGGCGGCCGTAAGCCAGATTTCGATGGCATCGTCGTAGCGGGCGGACTCATAGGCTTCGCGTGCCAATTGGTTGGCGTCCTTGGCTTCGAGCGAACCGGCGGAGGTCAGAAGCAGGAACAGCAGGATGCAGGAGGTGGCATGGCGGCGCAGGGTGGAGAGGATGTCGCGTCGGCGTTTGGGTTCCAGCTGGACGGCCTGTTCGTCTTCCCGGCGGAAACAGTTGGCGTCCCGCTCCTTGATGATTTCACGCAGCTCAGGATCCTCCTCCCTGCCGAGCCAGCGCTCGATGAAGCGGCCCGAGGCCATCAGGAACGCCCGGTCATCCCCGGTTTCCTTCTCCAGACGGCGCAGTTCGCTCAGGCGTTCGCGGTGCACGGGGTTGGGTTGCAGGAGATGGCCGAAGCGCAGCGATAGCGCGCGGCCAAGCAGGATCAGGGCGAGCAGCAATCCCAAGGCGTGCAGCCAGCGCTGATCGATGCTGAGTCTGGGCTGGTGGGTGAGTTGGGAGTTGGGCATGAGGCCGAGGATGTCCGACATTTCCTCCACGGGTGTGTTCACTTTCGGGGGAGGACCGGAGGGTGTGGGGGAGGCAGCCGGTGCCAGAGTCATCTGCAGGGCAATGGGCTCGCTGCGCACCGACTCGTATTCTTGGCTTTCCGGATTGAAGAACACCAGTTCATAGGCAGGGATGCTGGACTGGAGATCACGCGGACGCAGGAACTGCTGGAATTTGACGGTGCCGCTGAGTTCCCGGCGCTCATCACCACGCTCCTGCCTGGAGGCTTCATAAATTTTCCAACCCCGGGAGCTGACGGGCGCGGGAGGTCGCAGGGTATCGAGGTTGCCGCTGCCGGTGACGCGGATGTCAATCGGAATGGGGTCGCCTTCCAGCACCTCGGTGTCCTCGGTGCTGATCTGGATCTCGAACTGGCCGACGGCATTTTCAAATCCGCTCGGGGCATTGTCGGGCAGTGGTTTGGCCTGCAATTCGAGTTCGGGCACCTGGAGGCGGACCTCGACGGCCTCGCGTCGAAGGATGCGATCCACGACCAGCTGGCTGGCAATCAGACGGAGATTGGCGGGGCCAATGGAGACTTCTCCACTGCGGTTGGGAGTCAGGGTGCTGGGATAGGCGACCGAGATGTAGGGCTTGCCGAGTAGGTTGATTTCGCTGCGCATTTCCCGGGGCTGCATGCGCCAGGCGGTGAGCCCGTCGCGGGTGAAATCGGGAATGCCCCAGTCAATGATGGTGAGGTCGCGGGGGATGAAGACCTTGATCTCGACCGGCACCGCCTGATTTACGTAGGGCCGCTCGTCGAGCACCTTGAAGGCGCTGGCGTAGCGGAATTCACTGTTGCCGGCCTGGGCGGTGGACCAGTTCAGCTCGTCCGGGTTGAAGACCGAAAACTCCAGGGGCTGGGTCCAGAGGCGGTCGTTGCCGACTTCCACCATAATGGGCTCGATGCGGTGGATGCCCACTTCAAAGCTGGAAACGATGTAGGTGAAGACGTGTTCGACGAGCTTGCCAGGTGTTCTCTGGATCTGGGAGCCGCGTCCGGTCGGGCGGATTTCCACGCCTTGGATGGGGGCGATCTCGGGGCTGCTTGTGGGGCGTTCCCCCTGCACCGCCACTTCCAGAAGGGCGCGTTCGCCTCGGGCGAGGAAGCGCGATGAGATGCGTGAGACAACTTCGGCCTCCAGCGCGCTGCCCAGCAAGAGCCAGAGCGCGAGCAGGGACAGGATGAGAGGACGGGTTTTGGGTGACTTGTTCATGGCTTACCAGTTCTTCTCCGGTTGGCGCAGCCGAAATTGCCCGGGGGAGATGGGCCCCTTTTCGAGGTCCGAGCTGTCTCGCAGGATGCGACGGGCGCGCTCGTCAGGGCTTTCGCCCGGACGCACATTGTCGGAGTGGTCGGGGATGTCCTTTTCGGCTCTGGATGGCCCGGGGTCCTGCGGCTCGCGGCCATCGGGCTCGCCGTCGGAAGATTCGCCTTCGCCCTCTCTCTCGTTGCCATCACCGTCGCCTTCGTTCTCAGGTGGATCCTGCTCGCCACCACCGCCTTCAGCATCCTCGCTGCGCTCCTGCGGTTCCCCGTCTCCGGATTCAGGAACCTGCAGCACATCGGGAATCGCCTCCTCGGTGCGTTTTTCATCTTCCTCGAGCAGTTCCTTGAGGCGGCGCAGATAGGTCGTGGTGACTTCGAGGTTCTGCTGCGCGCCCTCGTTGTTGCTGTCAATGGAAAGGACGGACTGGAAATGGCGCGCGCTGTCGGTCCAGTCGAGGATGGCGTCTTTGATGCTTTCGTAGTCGAATTCACCGGGCTCGGGCTCCTTGCCAAGTTCGCGCCTCTTGAGTTGCTCAAGTTTGGCCCTCACCATGAACTCGAAACGCTCCATGGAGGAGGTGGAATTCGTCTGTGCCGTATAGGGCTTTTCCATGAAGCGCAGCCATCCCTGCTGGAAGAGGATGTTGCCCATGCCGTGGTGGGCAGCGATGCGCACCTTCCGGCTGTCGCTGAGCAGTGCCTTGCTGTAGGCCTCGGCAGCCCGGTCCCATTCCTGGAGGCGGTAGGCGGCACTGGCCTCACCCAGGCGGAAACGCGCCCGACGTCCCTGGAAGGGGGTTTCCTCGGCCAGTTTGCGGTAACGCTCCATCTGTTTCTTCTCCGGCGATGTTGTGGCTTCTTCGGCACGGGCCATGGGTGGGATCAGGGTCAACACCAGCAGCGTGGCCATGGAGGTGTGGGAGATGCCGCGCCAGCGGGTGGCTGCAATCATGCTGGCAATCAATAGCAGGATGGCAGGCAGCACCAACCACTGGTAGAATTCGATGTAGACCTTGCGTTGGCGCCCCTCCAGTTCAAAGGCATCGAGGCCTGCCCTGGCCCTGTCCACCATGGCGGGAATGTCCGCGCCACTGCCGGCAACGGTGAAGGCGCCCTGGGTCTTGCGCGCCAGTTCCTGCAGGACATCGCTCTGCAGGCGACTGAGCACCGGATTGCCATTGGGGTCGCGGAAACGCATGCCGGGATTCTTGGGGTGGGGGATGTAGGCGCCGTCCTCGGTTCCGACCCCCACGGCGATGATGTAGACGCCGGCCTCGCGGGCCTTCTCGATCATGCTGTCGATGTTGCCGCTGTGCTTCTCCCCGTCGGTGAGGATGACCATGGCGTTGTTCTGCTGGTTGGTCTCGTTGAGGGTCTTGATGCCCAGGTCGACGGCAGCTTCCAGGTCAGAGCCCTGCAAGCTCGGCCATTCCTCATCCATTTCCTGGACCATGGAACGCACCGCATCGTGATCGATGGTGAGCGGGGCATAGAGATGGGCTTCCCCGGCGAAGCCGATCAGACCGATGCGGTCGGTGGGCATGGCCTCGAGCAATTCATAAATGACGAGCTTGGCCAATGCCAGACGGTCCGGATGGACATCATCGGTGCGCATGCTGTTGGAGAGGTCGAGGGCCAGCAGCAGGTTGCGCCCCTTGGTTTTTTCAACCGTGGTGCCGCCCTCGCCACGGGGTCTGGCCATGCCGATGATGATCAGTGCGATGGCGGCAAGCAGGAAGGCGAAGGCCAGCCAGCGGGGAACCGGATTGGAGCTTTTGATGAGGGTGCGGCGCAAACGCCTGGCGACCAGTTGGTCCCACTTCTGCCTCAGGCGCCGTGACATCAGCACGGCGCCAACTCCCAGGATGGGAATCAGGATCAGGGCAACAAGCCAGATGGGATGGGCGAAAGGCATGATGGGATTGGGAAATCAGGAAATTGGGGAATTTGGGTTCGGTTTGTGCATCCCTGAGTAATGTGTGTGCAAAGGGGGTGGCTGGCAAGGGGTCAGGTGGTGGGCGCGGGGCTGAGGGCGTAGCGGGTGGCGGCAGCAAGGGCGAAAAATAGGCCGAGTCCCAGCGGCCAGTAATACAGTTCGCGGGTATGGATGACCGGATAGGACTTGGCTTCGGTCTTTTCGAGTTGGTCGATGGTGGTGAAGGTCTGCTTGAGCGATTCGAGGTCCTGGGCCCAGTAGTGTTCGCCATTCGTCAATGAGGCGATTTCCTTCAGGGTTGGCAGGTCGAACTCCTGGTAGGGAAAGCGCATGATGTGCGGATCCACGCGACCTTCTGTGGTGCCGATGGCAATGGTGTAGATCTTGATGCCGAGTTCGGCGGCGAGTTCGGCCGCCTCGATGGGCTCGATCTTGCCGGAATTGTTGGCGCCATCGGTAATGAGCACGATGATCTTGCTCTTGGCGTCGCGTGCATCCAGCCGGCTGGAGGCGGCAGAGATGGCGGAACCGATTGCGGTTCCCTGTTCCTTGACCGTGCCCATCTCGTAGCGGTCATTGAGCCGGATCTGTTCCAGTACCCGACGCAGCCATTTGTGGTCGAGGGTGATGGGGCTGGCGTTGCGCGGACGTCCGGCAAACACCACCAAGCCAATGCGGTCGTCGGGGCGGCGCTCAATGAAGTCGTCGACCACCATCTTGGCGGCATCGATACGCCGCTTCTTGCGGCCTTCGTCGACAAAGTCGTCGATGATCATGGAGGCGGATATGTCGAGGGTGATCACGATGTCGATGCCGCTGGCGGTGCGGTGGAAGCTCTCCGTGCGCCATACGGGACGCGCCATCGCCACGATGCAGAAGAAGATGGCGAGAAAGATCAGAGGGACGCTGAAGCTCGACGCCGTGCGTCGGACCCGCTGCCCGAGACTTACCAATACCGAAAGGTTGGGAAAGGAGACCGCGCTTTCAGCACCTCGCCCACGACGCAGGAGCAGCAGGATGAGCAGCGGCAGGATCAGCAGTAGCCAGGCGGGCTGGGCAAAGTATTCCCTGAGGATGTTCACGGCTCCACCTCCTGCTTGAGGGTTTGCACCAGCCTGCGGGACTGCTCGACCACCTCGGCGGGTTCAATCGATGCCTCGTCCGGCGAGTATTTCCAGCCAGCCAGGCGGGAAAGCTGCTCATGGATTTCCCCGCGGGTGGTCTCGCTCATGTCTTGAAGGGCATCATGGCGGGAGATCCATTCCTCGTGGGTTTCGAAGAGGGCGGGATCCCCGGTCAGTTTGGCGAGATAGCGACGCAGGATGAGAGAGCATTCGGTGGCGGCTTCGCGCGTCGATTCCGAAGAGCAGGTGGCCAGGGCTGCGAGCGCTTCGCGGGTGGCCTCGCGATGGGCCCGGCCTGGATCGTTTTGGGTGGACTTGTGGCGTGTCCAGAGGAGCCAGGCGATCCCCATCAAGCCAAGCACGGCGATGGCAATGGCGGTCCACCATTGCCATCCGAGGGTGATCGGCATCAAGCCCTCGTGCGAGGGCGGCTCGATCAGCTGGAGGTCTTGCTTGGTCGATGACATGATTCGGGCTCAGCCGACGCGGATGCGGCGCTTGAAAAGCTGGTGCAGTGGTGGAAGGGGGTCCTGGTCGGTGGCGATCTCGGTGCTGAGGATGCCGTGCTTGCGCAGGATGGAGGTGACTCCCTCCTGCTGGCGGCGCATCAGCTTGCGGTAGGCCATGCGCAGGTTGGAGTTGGAGGTGTTGATGCGGGTTTCCAGGCCACTCTCCGGATCGATCATGACCACCTTGCCGGCATCGGGCAGCTTGGATTCCAGCCGGTCCTGGACGCGGATGGCAACCGTCTCGTGCTTGCGGGCGAGTTTGCCGAGTGGTTTGTCGAGGGAGTCGGCATGGAAATCCGAGATCATGAAGACCAGCGACTTGCGGTGCAGGACGCGCAGCAGATGGGTGGAAGCGGCGTCGATGGAGGTGCCTGCCAGGGCCGGCTGGGTGACCAGGATTTCGCGGATCATGCGCAGCAGGTGGCGCTTGCCCTTGGCGGGCGGGATGTAGAGTTGGACGTCGTTGGCGAAGAGCAGCAGTCCGACCTTGTCGCCGTTGTGGAGGGCGCTGAAGCCGAGGATGGCGGAGGCCTCGGCGGCAATCTCGCGCTTGCTCCATTCCACGCTGCCGTAGTCGGCGGAGCCGGAGATGTCGACGGCGAGCACCACGGAGAGTTCCCGCTCCTCGTGAAACTTGCGCACGAAGGGTTCGTTCATGCGCGCCGTCACCTTCCAGTCGATGAAGCGAACTTCGTCGCCATGCTGGTATTCGCGGAATTCGTCGAAATCGAGACCTTGGCCGCGAAAGCTGGATCGGTATTCGCCGGAGAAGGACTCGCGCACCAGGCGCTGGGCTTTCAGCTCGAGCTTGCGCACCCGAGCCATCATGTCCTCAATCTGTTGCTCGGTCAGCATGGTCAATGATGCCCCGTAGGTTGGGTCATGGCACCGGCACCTTGCTCATCACCCGATCGATCACCTGGTCGGTGGTGATCTCCTCGGCCTCCGCTTCGTAGGTCAGCAGGATGCGGTGGCGAAGGACGTCGTGGGCCATGTCCTTGACGTCCTGCGGAGTGACGAAGGCGCGGCCGTTCATGAAGGCTTGAGCGCGTGCGGTGAGGGCGAGGTTGATGGTGCCGCGCGGCGAGGCGCCGGCACGCACCAGGTTGGTCAATCCGGCGTCAAGGGGCTTGGGATGGCGGGTGGCATCGATCAGGTCGACGATGTAGCGGCGCACGGCGGGGTCGATGTAGATCTCGTTGACCAGCATGCGTGAAGCCGCGACCTGGTCCGGACTGGCGACGGTCTGGGTTTCGTAAGGCGGGGTGGAGGTGGCCATGCGGTCGAGGATGAGCAGTTCGTCGTCCTTGGTGGGGTAGGTCACCGAGACCTTGAGCAGAAAGCGGTCGAGCTGAGCCTCGGGAAGCTGGTAGGTGCCTTCCTGGTCGATGGGGTTCTGGGTGGCGAGTACCAGGAATGGGTCGGGCAGGAGATAGGATTTTTCGCCCAGGGTGACCTGGCGTTCCTGCATGGCCTCGAGCAGGGCCGATTGCACCTTGGCGGGTGCGCGGTTGATTTCGTCGGCCAGAATAAAATTGGCGAAAATAGGCCCTTTACTCACCGTAAATTCATTGACGCTCGGGTTGTAAATCATAG
>JAWVYP010000141.1:0-7251 GCA_033722655.1 Akkermansiaceae bacterium
TGCCCGCCGCCTCGATGGCACTGCCAGCTTGCTGCACGACTTCCGCAGCATTCTCCTGCAGGGACCCGAGGACCTCCTTGGTCGCATGGCCGAAATTCTGGCCCTCTGGTCGACTTCCGCCCAGGTGGGTGCGCTCGATGTCCGCCAACTTGACCGGAACGGCAGGCAGGTAGGGCAGCTTTACGCGCAGCACCCCATCAAGAATGCGCAAACGCTCGACACTGACCCTGCGCGGCGACTCCTGCCCATCCTCTTGGGAAGCCAGTGAATCGGCCCAGCCAAGAGCATTGGCCTGCAGGCGCTCCAGGTTGGCAACCCCCTTGTGCTTCTCGTGGGTGATCACTGGCTTCTCGATGAGAATGTCCTCGATCACCACGGTGTCACCAAGGAGAGAGATCAGATCCAGTTTGATTTCAACATGGTCGGCCACGATGGCAATTGGCTCGGAATAGCCTTCGGGATTGCCAACCACCAGACTTTCCACCCTGGTCACGCCGCGGAAAATATCGACTGAGACCTCCCCCACTTCGACCTCCGCGCCGAGCGCTTCCGGCCCGTATCGCTCGATCGCCTGCTTGACCAGCGGACCCAGCAGGAAGGTCGAGACTAGAAACAGGCTCAGCAGGAAGAGCAGAAAGGAACCAACTAGCGCAAGCACCAGGCGCCGGATCCAACTCCTCTTCTTCCTGCGCGCCATGGACCCAAACTAGCGCTCGCAGCCGCAAAGACCATACGCAAATTGCGTACGACATACGCCAGTCGACCGGTTGACAGTTTTCATCCCTGTTTCACCTTGGGATCCCATGAGCAACAAAACCATTGAATCGCTTCGCCTGGTGGTCGCCGACACCTACGCCCTGATCGGCCAGACCCATCTCTGTCACTGGAACGTCAAGGGCCCTTCCTTCTTCTCCCTGCACAATGCCTTTGAGGAGCAATACAACGAACTCTTCGCCGCGGTTGACGAAATCGCCGAACGCATCCGCGCCCTGGACGCCCTCGCTCCCGGTGGACTCAGGAATCTGGCCGATCTCTCCGGCATCACCGAGATCGCCGAAGATGCGTCCGCAACCGATATGGTCGCTCACCTCGTGAAGGCCAACGAGAAGCTCCTCAAGGACCTTGAAACCTGCCGCGACAATGCCGCCGATGAGGGCGACAGCGAGACGGAAGACATGATGATTGCCCGCATCCAGGTCCACGAAAAGACCGTCTGGATGCTCAAGAGTTACCTCGAGTGATCCCTCCGGGTCACTTGACCCAGAAACTCAGCCGCCCCTTGTGCTCCGTATCCTTGGCGGGATCGGTGGTCCAATGCAGGACCATCCCCTCATACCAGGCACCGGGTGAGCGGTCCTCACCGATCGCCATTCCCGAATTCCGGGTGGCCTCGAAAAAGAACCGGCGCCCCTCATAATAGCTGAGGCGCATTTCGATTTCCTCGACCCCGGATCCGGTGAGTGCCTGGCCATCGAGCGCCTGCTGGTTTTCATGGTCGAGCTTCTCGCGGCTGCCATCGAGCCGCTTGAGCTCCAGGTAGTCCCGACGGGTCAGCTGGTCGAATTCGCGTTGCTCTTCACCGTTGAGGATATCGACGCGGCGATACACATTGGGCAGCGACACGCGCACGGCAAAACGCAGGGGATGCTCCTTCAATTCACCCGGGTCCACCACCCGGCCACCGATGGAAATGATGTCGCGCGACTGCTCGATCACCAGTTCAAACACTGCATCCCCCGTCGCATTTCCACGGATCACCACCTTGTCGAGGTCGTCAGTGGCTTCGTGCTCGCTGACCAGCGATCCCGGCCGGGTCTCCTTGAAGACCGACTTGCCGTCGGGATGGAGCTCCTCGATGCCGTAGTCGATGCGGATGTGATTGGCGACCGCCACCCACTTGCGCTCCCGGTTCTTGGGAATCAGGGCGATCTCGCCGGTTCTCTGCATCACGAAGTCGTAGCGGTTGGATTCGTGGACCGCGAAGTAACCGATCCAGTCATCGTCATGGAGCATCGGCAGCTTGGCAGATGCTGGGAGGGCGGAAAGGATTGCGGCGGCGGGAAACGCGCACCACGCAGGCAGGATCCACTTCTTCATGGACACAAGCAACACACGAATCCGCTCCGTGTATAGCAAATAATATAATTATTCTATATTATATGTAATTGGTGAATCCCCTCACTGTTGCTTCATCCAGACGCATGACCATGGCTTGGACGAGCCGCACCGCACAAATCTGGTCGTGGATGTCCATGATCGCGTTGTGCGAGTGGATGTAGCGGGCCGGCACTCCGATCACCACCGAGGGAATGCCCTCGTTGGCGAGGTGGATGGAACCCGCATCGGTGCCGCCACTGCGGCGGACCGTGACCTGGTGGGCAATCCCCTCCTGCTCAGCCACCTCAATCGCAAAGCGCGCCAGGCCCGGATTGGCGATGGCTGTCGGATCGAACATGCGAATCTGAGCCCCGCCACCGAGCCGGCCCTGGCAGGCACCCCGGGGCAAGCCCGGGCCGTCATCTGCCGGAGGACCCTCAAGCACAATGGCCACGTCCGGCTTGACGTGGGCGGCCGCGGTCTTGCCGCCGCGCAGTCCCACTTCCTCCTGCGAGGTGCCGCCGACGATCAGCCGGTTGGGCAAGTCCTCGCCAAGCACTGCCTTCCCCGCTTGGATGGCCGCGGCCATACCAACCCGGTTGTCAAAGGCCTTGGCCAAAAAGCGCCCTTTGCGCTCGAGCTCAGTAAAACCGGAGACTGGTGCCACCGGATCGCCAACGCGCACGCCGAATTCCTCGATGACCTGCTGGTGGCTGTCCGCCCCCAAGTCGAGAAAGAGTTGCTCAATGGCCAAGACCTGTTGGCGTTGGGACTCGGGCAGCAGATGGGGTGGAGTCGAGGCGACCACGCCCAGGATCTTGCGCCCCGAGCTGGTTTTGATCTGCAAACGCTGGCTGAGCAGGCTGTGGGTCCACCAGCCACCGACGGGGACCAGCTGGATGAAACCCTCCGCACTGATGTTCTGCACCAGAAAGCCGATCTCGTCCATGTGACCCGCCAGAAGCACCCGCGGGCCTTCGCCCGCACCCTCGCAGAAAACCGAGCCCAGACGGTCGGTGGAAAAGCTCCCCAAGCCGTCGAGTTCCCGCAGGAACACCTCCCTCACCTCTTCCTCGTGCGCGGGCACGGCATGGGTTTCGGTCAATTCCTGCAGCAGTGAAATGGCGGCTTCCTTCATGACTTCAAGATGGCGGGCACGCCTGCCGCTTCCAAGCGTGATTTTGCGAGCTTCTTGCTTGGCCACACCGCCCCCATCCCTCAAACTCACAGGCCATGGAAGAATGGTATTACGTTCGGGACGGAAAGCAGCAGGGGCCCGTGAGCCTCGAGACCCTTCGCGAGATGGCCGCCGCGGGAGAGCTCAAGCCCGAGGACAAGGTCTGGACGCGCACCATGACCGACTGGACCCCGGCCCAGGAGGTGGACGGCATCCTGCCCACCAGCCCCACTCACCAGACAGCCGGGCTACCCGAGGACGAGGCCACCGGCGCAGAAAGGCCTGCCACATCCGAGATCACGCCGGGCAGCGAACCCCTTGGCATCGGTGCTTGCGTGAGCCGGAGCTTCAAGCTGACGACCGGCAATTTCCTCAAGCTCGTTCTCGTCGGACTCGCCTACCTCGGAGTCATGATCGTCGTCTCCCTCATCATGCTCAGCATCGACGAGGCGACTGGAATGGGAGGCATGCAAACCGTCGAGCGTTACGGCAGAACCACCGAGGAATTTGTCCCGAGCCTGCTCAACCGGATCGTCACCAATCTGGTCTCGACCTTCCTCTCGCTGGGTGCCGCCCGCATCGGTCTGAATCTGGTCGACGGCAAACCCTTCCGCGTGGGAATGCTCTTCGGGGAAGGCTCGCGTTTTCTGAGCGCGGTGATCGCTGTCCTCCTCTTCGGGCTTCTCTTGTTGGCTCCTTTCCTGCCAGTGCTCATCCTCGCCCAGTCGGCAGCTCTCCCATGGACCATTGTCTCCCCGCTTCTCTTCATCGCCGCCCTTGTGATGGTCTATTTGAGCTTGCGCTTCGGCTTCTACCTCTTCGCCATTGTGGACAAGGATCTCGGTGCCATCGAGGCACTTCAATACAGCTCGAAAATCACCACCGGGCAGCGCCTGAACCTCTTTCTGTTGTGGCTGGTCATGATTCTCATCATCATCGCAGGCATGGTGGCCCTCCTCGTCGGCCTCATCCTTGCGATCCCGGTTGCCCTGGTGACTTGGGTGGTGGCCTACCGCTGGTTGCAATATGGCAGCCGGGTCGCGAAGTAGGGTGGACCCCGGCCTCGTGCCCTGACCCTCCCAGGGGGCAAAAATCCGGGCAAGTCGACCTCCCTGCCTTGCCCTCCCCCCGCCACTGCCTCTAGGCTGTTGCGTCCCCCTGACTCGTTCCGATGCCCAGCATGTCCGACTCCTTCGTCCACCTCCACCTCCACACGGCCTACTCGCTGCTGGACGGGATGATCCGCACCAAGGAGCTCGCCAAGAAGGCCGCCGAATTGGGCATGCCGGCAGTGGCCATGACCGACCATGGCAACCTCTACGGCGCCATCGATTTCTACCAGAGCTGCACCGAGGCCGGGGTGAAGCCCATCTTCGGCTGCGAAATCTACCTCGCGCCCTTGAGCATGGAGGAGAAGAAGGAGGTCGCCGGCCGCAAACGGGCCACCCACATGACGCTGCTCGCCGAAACCAACGAGGGCTGGAACAACCTCTCCAAGTTGGTCTCCAAGGGTCATCTCCACGGCTCCTACTACGGCAAGCCGCGCGTCGACCGCGAGACCTTGCGCGAGTTTTCCGAGGGCATCATCTGCCTGACCGGCTGCATTTCGGGACCGGTCAACGAGTGGCTGCTCAAGGAGGATGAAGACAAGGCCCGCGAAACCATGGCCGAACTGGTCGACATCTACGGCAAGGAGAATGTCTACGTCGAAATCCACGACCACGGCCTCGAGCCCCAGCGCATGGTCACCCCCGGCCTGCTCAAGCTGGCAGAGGAGTTCAACCTCAAGCCGGTGGCCGCCAACGACGTCCACTTCCTCAACCGCGATGACCACGAGGCCCACGACGTGATGATCTGCATCGGCACCGGCCGCCTGTTGCTCGACGAGAACCGCATGCGCTATCCGCGGGATGTCTACTTCAAGACCGCCGAGGAAATGCGCACCCTCTTCGCCGAGATCCCCGGCGCCTGCGATGCCACCCTCGAGATTGCGGAGCGCTGCAAGGTCGAGTTCCATCTCGACGCCACCTCGTCCGAAAAATACCCGCAATTCGAGTCGCCGGACGGCTCGCCCCGCGAGGAATACCTAATGAAGGTCTGTCAGGATGGCCTGATCCGCCGCTACGGTAAGGACAAAGCCGCCCATCCCGACATCCAGGAGCGCCTCAAATACGAGGTCGACACCATCAACGAACTCGGTTTCGCCTCCTACTTCCTGATCACCGCCGACTTCATCCAGTGGGCCCGCGACAACGACATTCCCGTCGGTCCCGGCCGGGGTTCGGCTGCCGGCTCACTAGTGGCCTACACCATGGGCATCACCGACATCTGCCCCTTGCAGTTCGGCCTCCTCTTCGAACGTTTCCTCAACCCCGAGCGCGTCAGCCCTCCCGATGTCGACATCGACTTCTGTCAGTCGCGCCGCGCCGAGGTCATCGACTACGTGCGCAAAAAGTATGGCGACACCTGCGTGTCGCACATCATCACCTACGGCACCCTCGGTGCGAAAAGCGTGATCCGCGACGTGGCGCGGGTGATGGGCATCTCCTATGGCGACGCCGACACCATCGCCAAGATGATCGAAGCCAAGCCCGGCGTCACCCTCAAGGGCGAATGGGAGAGCAAGCCCGAGCTCAAGGAGCTGATCGAGGCCTCCTCCACCTACCAGGACCTGTGGCGCTACGCCACCCGACTGGAGGGCATCAACCGCAACGTCGGCATCCACGCCGCCGGGGTGGTGATCGGCGACCGTCCGCTCGACGAGCACGTGCCTCTCACCCGCGGCAACGAGGGCGAGGTCGTCACCCAATACGACATGGGCGCCATCACCGAGGTGGGTCTCCTCAAGATGGACTTCTTGGGCCTCAAGAACCTGACCGTCATTCAGGAAGCGGTGCGCCACATCCGTGAGCACAAGCCCGACTTCGTGGTCGAGGAAGTGCCGCTCGACGATCAGAAGACCTTCGACCTGCTCAACCGCGGCGAGACCATGGGCGTGTTCCAGTTGGAGTCCGGCGGCATGGTCGAGACCTGCCGCAAGTACCAGATTGAGAAGATTGACGACATCATTGACCTGCTCGCTCTCTACCGCCCGGGCGCAATGCAGTTCATCGACCAGATGCTCGACGTCAAGAAGGGCCGCAAGAAGGCCGTCTACGAGCATCCGCTGCTGGAGGAGGTCTGCGGCAACACCTACGGCGTGATGATTTACCAGGAGCAGGTGCAGAACGCCGCCAAGCTCCTCGCCGGCTACACCCTCGGTGGTGCGGACTTGCTGCGCCGCGCGATGGGCAAGAAGGATCAGAAGAAGATGGCCCTGGAGCGCGAGAAGTTCGTCGCCGGCTGCAAGGAGCACAACAATATCGGCCCCGACCTCGCCAACAAGATCTTCGAGAAGATCGAAATGTTTGCCGGCTACGGCTTCAACAAATCGCACTCCGCCTGCTACGGCCACATCTCCTACTGGACTGCCTACCTCAAGGCCAACCATCCGGTGGAGTTCATGGCGGCCCTGCTCTCCAACGAGATCCACAACACCGACAAGATCGGAATTTTCGTTTCCGAATGCCACCGCATGGGCATCGAAATTCTCCCGCCCGACATCAACGCCTCCAAGCTGCGCTTCGCACCCGAGATCACCCTCAACGGTGCCAAGGGCATCCGCTACGGCCTCGCCGCGATCAAGAACTGCGGTGAAAACGCGATGCGCGCCACCATTGCCGAGCGCGAGGAAAACGGTGAGTTCAAGACCCTGGAGGATTTCTCCACCCGCCTCGACTCCAAGGTGATCAACAAACGCATCCTCGAAAACCTGGTCAAGGCGGGTGCGCTCGACTGGACCGGCGAGACCCGCGCTTCCATGTTTGCCCGCTTGGAGGTCGTCGTCGCCTCCGCCTCCTCAGCACAACGCGACAAGGCCGCCGGCCAGACCAGCCTCTTTGGCGCCGAGGAAATCACCGCCCCCGCTCCCGTGGCCA
>JAWVYP010000142.1:0-7227 GCA_033722655.1 Akkermansiaceae bacterium
GTCTTATGTGGCTCTTGAAATTTAGTTCTTAGTTCTTAATTCTTAGTTGTCTGTTCTTCGTGCAGCCGCGGAGCGGCTAACTAGGAACCAGGAACCAAGAACTAAGAACCCCTTGCGTCACTCGCGGGAGTGGCTCGGAAGTGGTTGATTGCTTGTTGATGGGTTGTGCTATATCGTTAAGTAATACTTAACGCAAGGTTACAAACCATGTCATTCCACAAAATTAGCGTTTCTGTAGGATCCGGGCATGCAAATCCTCAGTCCCGCTCTGATTTTCCTGGTTCCAGCCCTGCCCCTCCTCGCCGGCATCATCTGCCGCCTGGTGTCGACTCCCAATGCGGCCAAGGTGGCCAAGGCGGCTGCTGCGTGTTCGCTGGCGCTGGCAGCGGTGCTGGTCTTTTTCGGGGCCGATGGTTGGAATGGCTGGGTCGAATTTGACCTGGCCGGCCGGGTGATGCTGCTGCTGGTTGCCTTCCTCGGCGCGGTCATCATCCGCTTCTCCCACCACTACCTGCACGGTGACCCGGCCCAGAACCGCTTCTTCAGCTGGATGTCGCTGACCTTGGCCTCGGTGCTGACCATGGTAGTGGCCGGCCACACGGTGGTGTTCTTGATCACCTGGGTGGCGATGAGTCAGTTCCTGCACCGCCTGTTGCTGCATCGGCCGGAGCGCGCGGGCGCGGTCTTTTCGGCGCGCAAGAAATACGTTTTCAGTCGGCTCGGCGACCTCTGTCTGCTTGCCGCGGTGCTCTGGTTGGGCCAGGGCCACGGCGCCTGGACGATGGATCAGGTCGCCCAACTTGCCCAATCGGGGGCTGAGGTGGGCTGGACGGGCGTTGGTCTGCTGCTTGCGCTCTGTGCGATTCTCAAGTCGGCGCAGTTTCCCTTCCACACCTGGCTGCCCGACACCATGGAGACGCCGACCCCGGTCTCGGCCTTCATGCACGCGGGCATCATCAATGCCGGCGGATTCCTGGTGATCCGCTTCTCGCCGGTCTTCGATTCCTCCTTCGCGGGGGCCTACTCGCTGGTGGTCATCGGCACGCTGAGCGCGGCCTTCGGCGCCATCGTCATGCTGGCCCAGCCCAGCGTGAAGCGCGCGCTGGCCTATTCGACCATCGCCCAAATGGGCTTCATGCTGCTGCAATGCGGTCTCGGTGCCTACGGCCTGGCGCTAATCCACATCGTCGCCCACTCGCTCTACAAGGCCCACGCCTTCCTCACCGCCGGCTCGACCATCGGTGCCATGCCGCGCGCCTCGATTGCGCTCAAGTATTCGACCCTCGCCTTCGGCGTGCTGGTCGGTGTCGGAATGGTGATCGTCGGCAATACTCTCTTGCATGCCCTTCTGCCCGAGATGGCCGAACAGGCTCCGGTCTTCTCGGTGGTGCTCGCATTCTCCCTGGCCTATGGCGTCGCCCGCAGCACCTCTTCTCAGGCGGGCTTCCAGATCTTTGGCCGGGTGCTGGGGATGGCGGTGCTTGTCACGCTGATCAGCATGATCCTGCATGCCACCGCCGGCTGGATGGCGCTCGACCAAGGGGCCGCGCACCTGCCCAACTGGCTGGTGATCGCGGTCAGTGCAATCTTTGTCGGGCTCTTCCTCTTCCAGGCCATGCACTGGCGCGCCCACCGCTTCCCGCTCGGTCGCGCACTTTACGTCCATTCCCTCAACGGCTTCTACATGGGCACCCTCGGCAACCGCTTGCTCAGCAACCTTTGGCCCCGGCACAAGGTGCTCAATCCTCCCGCCGACAGCTGATCCACTACTCACACCACTTTTTTCCATGCAAACCACCGATACCACTTCCACATCTCCGGTCCAACTGTCTGCCGCCATCCAAACGGCGACGAGGCGGATCGCGCCACTCTGGCCACTCACTCATTTTGTAGCCGTCAATCCCTTCGTTGGCTTGACCGGCCAGCGCTTCCAGGATGCCTGCCGGGTGCTCAACCGCGCCACCGGCAAGATGCCCATGCTCACTGCCGCCCAATACCGGGAGGCCTACGCAAGCGGGCAGATTGCGGAGCAGGACATCGAATCCGTCACCGATGAACATTGGCCCAAACAGCGCCTGCTCGATCTCATCGAGGAAGCCTATGGCAACGAGCAGATGGAGCCGGTGATGACCTTTGCCTGCTTCATGGACGGCCAGCGTCCGCACTCGCATTGGGAAGTGCTCATTATCGATGAGATCTCCAAGTGGTGCGCGGTGAAATACGATGACAACCAGACCACCTGGAGGTCGCCTTGGGTGAAGGATGAGCTCTACGCCGGCTGGCGCGAGGCGGCGGAGCACGACTGCAACCCCGAGGCCTACGGCCTGAGCGGCTATCGCGAGTTCATCAAGTCGCTGCCACGCACGGCCGACGAAACCATCGCCCACTGCATGCAGCTGCTCGAGCAGCCCGAAGTGGATCCGGTGGACTTCATCCACCGCCAGTTGATGACGGTGTCCGGTTGGGCCGGCTACCTGCGCTATCTCGACCGTGAAAAGGAATTGCGCGGGGGAAGTGGCAATGAACTGGTCCAGCTGCTCGCCATCCGTCTGGCCTACGACGCGGCCCTGCATCATGCCTTCGTCCAGGATGGCAGCCAGCGCTCCTACTGGCGGCGCATCAAGCCGGTCTCGCCCGACCGCGATTACGTCGAGGGCTTGAGTCGCTGGCAGCAGGCCTACGAATTGGGCTACCAGCGTGAGCTGCTGGGGATGCTCAAATCAGGCGGGTCTGAACAGGACGAGCAGGCCCGTCCCGCCGTCCAGGCGGTCTTCTGCATCGATGTGCGCTCCGAGCGCCTGCGCCGTCACCTCGAGGCAGCGATGCCCGCTGCCCAAACCATCGGCTTTGCTGGCTTCTTCGGCTTTCCCATCTCCCACCAGGGAGCGGGGCAGGACAAGTCTCAGGCCCGCTGCCCGGTGCTGCTGGTCCCACCCCTGGATTGCCCGGATGTGGACAGTTCCACCGATCCCAAGCGCCTGATTCAGAAGTGGTCGGCCAAGCGGACCTGGAAGGCCTTCCAGAACTCGGCCGCCTCCTGCTTCTCCTTTGTTGAGGCCATGGGTCTGGGCTTCATCAAGCAGCTCGCTGGCCCGGACACCAAGGTGAAATCCTGCTGCCCAACCACGCCCAAGCCCGATCTCGAGGCTCTGCCCATTGAGACCCTGGCCGAAATGGCGGAGGGGGCCCTGCGCAACATGAGCCTGACCCGCAACTTCGCCCGGCTGGTGATGATCTGCGGTCATGGCTCGCACAGCAGCAACAATCCCTATGCTTCGGCGCTGGACTGCGGTGCCTGTGGCGGTCACGCCGGTGACCTCAACGCGCGGCTGGCCGCGATGGCGCTCAACCAGCCCAAGGTGCGCGAGCACCTCGCCTCCAAGGGCATCGTGATTCCCGAGGACACCCAATTTGTGGCGGGCCTTCACGACACGCTCAGCGACGAGGTCGAGTTGCTGGATGCATCCCAATTGCCCGAGTCCCATCACGGCGATGTGCAACTGCTGTGCGAAGCCCTGAAGGTGGCCGGTGCTGCCACGCGTGCCGAACGGGCCAGCACCCTCGGCATCGAAGGGCTTGAAGGGGAGGAGCTCGAGAAGGAGATCATGGGGCGCGGCCAGGACACTTCACAGGTGCGTCCCGAATGGGGCTTGGCCAACAATGCCGCCATCCTCATCGGCGACCGCGCCCGCAGCCAGGGCGTGAACCTCGACGGCCGGGTCTTCCTCCACGACTACGATCACTCCGCCGACAAGGATCTCAGCGTCCTGACTCTGATTCTCTGCGCCCCGGTGGTGGTCGCCAGCTGGATCAACCTCCAATACTACGGCTCGCGGGTGAATCCTTCGATCTACGGCAGCGGCGACAAGGCCCTGCACAACGTGCTCGGCGGCATCGGCGTGATGGAAGGCAATGGCGGCGACCTGCGCACCGGCCTGCCCATGCAGTCCATCCACGATGGCGAGAAATTCGTCCACGAACCGCGACGCCTGAGCGTGCTGCTGGAGGCACCCAGGGAGGCCATCGACCAGGTCCTGGAGAGCCAGCCGGGGGTCAAGGAGCTCTTCGATAACGGGTGGATCCACCTGATCGCGCTTGAAGGTTCGGCCAGTTACCGATACGCACATGGGGGCTGGACCGCATTTCAACCTACATGAGCGAATCGAATACCACTCCGCAAATCGGCATCATCATGGGCAGTGACTCCGACTGGCCCACCATGGAGCACGCCGCCCGCAAACTCGAAGAATTCGGAATCGGCTGGGAGGCAGAGGTCGTCAGCGCCCATCGCACCCCGGACAAGCTTTATGATTACGCCGGATCCGCCCGCCAACGTGGCCTGAAATGCATCATTGCCGGCGCCGGCGGTGCCGCCCACCTGCCCGGGATGGCCGCCGCCATCACCGACATCCCGGTGCTCGGCGTGCCGGTGGAATCCAAGGCGCTCAAGGGGGTGGATTCGCTGCTTTCCATCGTCCAGATGCCCGGTGGCATTCCCACCGCCACCTTCGCCATCGGCAAGGCAGGAGCCATCAACGCCGCGCTCTTCGCCGTCTCCATGCTGGCCAATGAATCCGCGGACATCGCCACCAAGCTGGCCGAGTTCCGCAAGAGCCAGAACGAGCGGGTCAAATCCCTCAGCGTCCATTTGCAGTGAGCAAGCTCGACGGTGAAGTGATCGGTGTCATCGGTGGTGGCCAGTTGGGCCGCATGCTGCTGATGCAGGCGCGCCAGATGAATTTGCGCTCCGTGGTCTGGACGGGCGGTCACGAAGCACCCGCCAGCGAGCTTGCCGACAGCGTCATCGACAAGCCCTTCGACGATTTCGAAGCCACCATCGATTTCTGCCAGGCTGCGACCGTGGCCACCGTCGAGTTCGAGAACATTCCCTTCAACACGCTGGAAGGCGTGGCGCAGCGAATCGAGCTGCATCCATCGCCACAGGCCGTGCGCATCTGCCAGAACCGCGAGCGCGAGAAGAATTTCCTCAAGGAACACGAGATTCCCTGTGCCGACTTTGAACTGGTCACCAATGCCGATGAACTGGTGGCAGCGATGGAGCGCATTGGCCCCGGCATGCTCAAGACCGCGGACTTCGGTTACGACGGCAGTGGCCAGATCCGGGTGAAGGGCGGGGAGGATGCCGCCGAGCTGTGGCGGCAGTTCGATGCGCCGCGAGGCGTGTATGAGCAATGGATCTCCTACGAGCGTGAAGTCTCGGTGATGGTGGCACGCGGTGCCAATGGCGAGACCGCCTGTTATCCGCTGGCCGAGAACCGCCACCGCGAACAGATCCTGGATCTCACCCTGGTGCCGGCCCAAGTCGATGAGGCCGTGGCCCGAAAGGCCACCGAGTTGGCCGTGCGCATTGCCGAAGCCATGGACTATCGCGGCATCATGGGCGTGGAATGCTTCCTGATGGCCGATGGTGAACTGCTGGTCAACGAGATGGCACCGCGTCCCCACAACTCCGGCCACTACACCATGGAGGCCTGCATCCACTCGCAGTTCGATCAACAACTGCGGGCGGTCATGGGACTGCCTCTGGGTTCGACCCGCCTGCTCTCGCCGGTGGTCATGCTCAACCTGCTTGGCGACCTCTGGCCGGACGAGGCGACGGCCCCGGATTGGCGGCCGCTCTTCGAGGACGGCCAGGCCACCCTGCACCTCTACGGCAAGGCCAAGGCCAGCTCCCGCCGCAAGATGGGCCACGCCAATTTCCTCGGGGAAACGGTGGATGATGCGGAGCAGCGAGCGTTGAAACTCAAAGAGCTGTGGATGGCCGCCGGGCAGGGTTGATCGGCTTTCGGTTGCCTTCCCGAAAAATCCGCCCACATTGGGAGGTATCATGACCACCATGCGCACGACCTTCCTTCTCCTGCTCAGCCTCTGCCTGCCGCTTGTCGCCGATGACCGCGTGCCACCCGTACTCGAAATCGGCAAGAAGGGTCCGGACTTCACCCTCGTGGACTACGACGGCAAGGAATACTCCATGGAGGACTTCGACGACTCCAAGATCCTGGTGCTGATCTTTACCGCCAACCATTGCCCGGATGCCCGCTCGGCCGCACCGCGCATGGCGGAATTGCACGAGAAGTATTCCGACAAGGGTGTGGCCTTCGTCGCCATCGCCTGCAACGACCCGGAGGCGCTGCGCCCCGACGAGCTTGGTTACTGCGCTCACGGCGACACCTACGAGGAGATGAAGCCCTTTGCCGAAGAGAATGGCTGGAAGTTTCCCTATCTGTGGGATGGCGACACCCAGAAGGTCACCCGCGCCTACGGCGCCCAGGCCACGCCCCACGTCTTCATCCTGGATGACGAGCGCATCCTGCGCTACCGCGGCCGCATTGATGACTACAAGCGCAAGTTCGGTCCGCTCAAGAAGGACAGCTACGTGGTCAAGGCACTGGATGCCATGCTTGCCGGCGAGGAAATCGAAACCAAGACCACCCGCGCCTTCGGCTGCTCGACCAAATGGAGCTTTAAGAAGGAGTTCGTCGCCAAGGACCAGGCCCTTTGGGAAGCACTCGAAGAAGAGCTCGATATTCTCGATCCCGGCGAGGCCGTTGCGATCGCCCAAAACGACACCGAAAAGCTGCGTGTGGTGAACTTCTGGTCCACGACTTGTGGCCCCTGCGTTGCCGAGTTTCCCGACCTGGTCGATACCTACCGCCGCTTCCAGAACCGTCCGGTGGAACTGATCACCGTCAGCCTCGATCCCATCGAGGACAGGGACAAGGTCCTTGAGTTCCTCACCAAGCAGCACTGTGCGCTTTCGCCGCGCACGGCCAAGTCGGTCAAGGCCGAGGGGCGCAGCACCAATAACTACATCTACAAGGGCAACCCGGACCAGTTGGCCGAGGCCTTCGATCCCGACTGGACCGGCGCCATGCCGCTCACCCTGGTGATCGAACCCAACGGCAAGATTGCCTGGCGCCATCAGGGTCAGTTCAAACCACTGGAACTGCGGCGCGCCATCATCAAGTGGCTGGATGTGAATGGGTGAGGCGCGGAGCGCCTCGTTCCTGGTTCTTAGTTCCCAGTTCTTAGTTTTTCCATGGGTAGAGCACCAATGCTACTTGTGCTTGCCATGGGAGGTATGCTGTTCACTGGCTGCATGTGTGGAGTGGCCAGCAATAAGGTGCAAAGTGATATATACAACCATGGCTATCACATTGAGGAGAAGCCTCACTCAGATATCACCGAGTTTCAATCGGGTGATAA
>JAWVYP010000143.1:0-7169 GCA_033722655.1 Akkermansiaceae bacterium
CCTGTAGCGCGTAAAGCGAGGAGGTGGCATTGTCGAACTCGATGGCGAAGTGGCAGGTGTCGTAGTTGAGGCCGATGCGCTGGCTCAGCGCACTCGGATTGTCCGCTTGTTCGTGCAGGCGCTCAAAGAAGGCGATGGTTTCGGCCGTGTTCTCGATGTGGCCGATGGGCTCAGGTTCGAGGCCGAGATGGAGATCGATGCCGCTTTCCTTGGTGAGATCCTCCAGCCAGAGGGAGAACTCGATGAGGTTCTCGCGGATGATCGATTCGTCCGCACTGAAGGTCTTGTGGGAGCCGGGCAGAGTGGAAACAGAGCCGCCGGCCTCGGGCTTGGCGATTTCGGCGAGGATGCGAAAGAGATTTTTGGTGTATTCGACGCGGGCCGGCTCGGTCCAGTCGGGCTGGAAGACCTTCTCCTTCACCCGCGTGCCGTGGAAGCTGCCGTAGGGGAAGCCGTTGATGGTGAAGACGTAGGCCTGGTTGGCGGACAGCCAAGCCTTGAATTCCTCGAGATTGTCGCCTTGCAGGAGTTCCTCGGCGGCCACGGCCGAGAGCCTGAGCCCGATGGCAAACTCCTCGTCGACCCCGAGTCGGCCTTGGGAGCGCAGCAGGTCGCGCACCTTGAGGACGTGGTTCTCGAGCATGATGCGGGTTTCCTCCCAGCTTTCGGCGGGGTGGATGTTGGTGCAGTAGGCGAGGTGGGAGGAATTGAACTTCAATGGATGGGCATCATGCGCCGCCCTCCAAAAAAGTGCAAGATTCGCTTGATTTGGGGGGGCGGGGGCCGTAACAAAGCCGCCCACCAACCCGATGCTCGGGTGGCGGAATTGGTAGACGCGCTACACTAAGGATGTAGTGGGGTAACCCGTGAAGGTTCGAGTCCTTTCCCGAGCACCATTTTCCAAGACCTGCAGTTTTCTCTCCAGAAGCTGCGGGTCTTTTGGTTTCAAGGTTGAACCTTGAATTCCAGGGACAGGCTGTCCGTGCGCCGATCGGAGGTTTCAGCCCTGGCCGTGATCGTGTAGCTGCCTGCTTTGAGCTCGGGCAAGGGTTGATAAATCTTGGCATCCACCCAATGGCTTCGGGTCATGTTTGTGGTCACCAGGTAGGGGTAGTAATTCTCGGTTTGCTTGGCGCCCGGGTATCCGTATGGCCCGACCAGTTTGAGCGTCACTTCCTCCATGATCTTGGGCATGGTGTTGGCCTGGATGGTCAGGGGCCGGTTCTGGGCAAGAGACAGGGGAATCACCGCATTGGGCGAGATGGGATCGTAGCCGGGCACGGGCTGTTTGGTGTCGGTGTCGATGAGTGAGAAGCTGACCACCCGTGGCTTGTTGCCGGTTCCGGTGAAACCACCCGGGCCAGCGGTCAGCCATTGGCCGGCGCTGGCCTTGGCAGTCTGGCTGGTGGCGAGATGATCGACAGAGACGCTGCCCTCGGTCATTTCGAGCATGGTCTGGCTCTCGGAGGCCTCCAGTAGGAAGGCGGTGCCCAGCACGGTGATTTCCAGTTGGGGGGTGGAGACGGTCAGGGGTTTGCCATCGGCTTGTCTGGTGACCTCGGCACTCGCCAGCCCACGCGTCAGCAGGATCTGTTTGGCCCCATTCTCTTCGGAGAACCGAGCCTCGGAGTAACTGCGGATCTTGAAGGCAGTGCCGTCTTCATAACGGACCGTGGTTTGGCCGCTGCCGGTCTGGATGAGGTCGCCACTCATCAGCTGGAACGAAGGGTGCGGCTGCAGGCGTTTGGTGTCTCTGAGCACCACCACTTCTCCCTGAGTCTCGTTCAAGCTGGCCTCGAGTTCCACAGAGGCTGTTTGAGGACGGTCACCATTCGGGTCAGTGAGATACTGCTGGGCCAGGAACCAGCCACCGACTGCGAGGATGGCGAAGATCGCGGCGATCTTCAGCCAGGGAACGCCTGGTTTCTGCGCGCTGGCGAGAAGGGTTGGCCGGTTTCTTGCAGCCGGGAATTTCAGTGTAGCTGCTGCGCTCTGGGTGGGTTTCGTGGTTTCAGCGACTTGCTTATCCAGGATCTCGGCAAGTTGGTAACGCTGGCGACAGAACTCGGCGAGCTCCCTCTTGAAAATGGGATCGCTCTCGATCTGGGCTTCCACTTCCCGGGTTTCGGCTTCGCTGAGCTGGCCGTCGACGTAGGCCGTGAAGATTTCCTCGTTGGGAAGCATTTGCACGTCGGGTTCGGCAGCCTCGCATTCGGGGCAATCCAGCATTTCCTGCTGGGCTGCCAACTCGGTCAAGGTCTCGGCGATGAGGACTTGCTCGCGGATGAGGTCGGCCACCTCGGCCATGCGCTCCGGGTTCTGCGCAAGCTCCTGCTCGATGAGCTCCTGCTCCTCGGCAGTCAGCTCTCCATCCAGCCATGCGCTCAGATCGTATTCCCTCATCAGCTGGCCTCCCGGGTGTTGAGTTTTTCGCGGATGCAGTTGCGTAGCGCTTCACGCAGACGATACATGCGCACCTTGACCCAGGTCAGCGTGCGGCTGATGGATTCGGCGATGGCGGCGTACTTGCGGCACTTCACGAAGTGATCCTCGATGATCCGGCGGTCCTCGGCGGGCAGCTTTTTGAGACAGGTCCTGAGAGCGGCCTTTTCGTGCTGCCATTGTTCCTCCTCATACAACTCAGGGGTGAAGAGGGTCTCGGCGTTCTTCTCGATGTAGTTCATGGCGCGGGCACGGATGCCCCGCTTTTCGCATTCGCGCAGCCAAATGAAGCGGGCGATGGAGATCAGCCAGGAACTGAAGCTGGCATCGGGCCGATAGCTATCCCGCTTTTGATGTGCGGTCAGGCAGGCCTCCTGGACGATGTCCTCGGCCAGCGCCATGTCCTTGCAGCAGGTGTAGGCGTAGGCGAGGACGGACCGGCGGTGCGTCTGGATGGCGTGTTCGAATTCGGCGAGGTCCATGGGGTACTCCAAGTGACTAGCTTTATCCAATCATCCGCTCAAGTGGCAAAAGGTTACAGAAATTGGCCACTTTTATTTCCCAAAATGATGATTCAGCTCTGAAGGTCCCTGTTTCGGGGCTTGGCGGCGCTCGGACCAAAAAACTTTGTAACCTTCTTCCGGTGAAGCGGATCAACCTTTGAACCCATCACACCCATCGAGGGGACAGCCCAATGAAACAACCCATTCTTCTGGCTCTTGCCACCCTGTTCCTCCTGCTCACGCAGGCATCCGCTGCCGTGACCAGCTTCACCTTGGTCGATGCCGACACCAATGCCGACATCCAGACGCTCAAGGAGGGCGATGTCATCAACCTCGCGACCATTGGCACCAGTAATTTCAGCATTCGTGCCAACGTGGACGTGGCGCCGTCGAGTGTGTCCATGGTGTTGACCGGAGCGACCAGCCACAGCCAAAGCGAGGGGTCGGCTCCCTATGCCCTTTGGGGGGACAATTCCGGCGACTACACAGCCGGCAGTTTCAATCTCGGCCAGCACACGCTCTCGGCCACCCCGTCGGGTGGTGCGGCCTACACCGTGAATTTCAGCGTGGTTCGTGAAACCTCCGAACCCTTCACCGGGGCCTTTCTCGAGGCGGACGGGGTGGTGGTCATGGAGGTCGAGTCCGCACCGGTGGCGGGTCAGTGGGAGCGTCGCACCAATATTGCGGGCTACAGCGGCAGCGAGTTTTATTACTGCAAGTCGAGAGCCACTTCGGGCGGGGCCGATGCTCTGGACTATGTGTTCACCATCTCCAATGCCGGCGACTATCAGGTGCAGGTCAGAAGCCGCATTGCGCTCGGGAGCTCCAACACCGATGCCAATGACAGTTTCATCAGGCTGGTCGATTCCTCGGATGTGCCGGTCGCTCCCATCCCCAATGAAAACACGGCCACCGGAACCTGGTACAAGTTCTACCAGAATACCCTCAACAACTGGACCTGGCAGACTTCCAACAAGGATCATGACCCACATTCGCTGGCTTGGTCTCTTGAAGCTGGACAGACCTACAAGCTGCAGATCAGTCGACGATCGGAAGGGCACGCAATCGACAAGATCGTGCTGTGGAACCGGGCCATGGGGAATTATGGCGATGCGACGAGGGGACACGGCAACAGTTCGGCCCTCGATCCACTGGCGGAATCCGAACGCGCCACTTTGTCGGATTCGGGCAGGAAAATCGCCTACATCCACGGGGATGTGGCCGCTGACGGCACCATTCCCTCCGGGAGTGCCGCGCCCTACGACCAGATGCTGCTGACCGATTCGGGGGCAACCGGATGCTCCCTGTTCAAGGCCATGGTGGAAGCCGAGGGCCATGAGATTAGCCAGCACTACGATGCTACCACCACGCTCGATGCGGCCTTCCTGGAGCAGTTTGATGTGGTGATCTTCGGCCTTCACCAGAAAATCTGGAGTGCCGATGAAAAGGCGGCATTCGACACCTGGCTGCGTGCGGGAGGAGGGGCGCTGTTCTACAGCGATTCGGCCGCCGGTGGTCTTTACTCCTCGGTGGGGGCGCAAAATCCGGTCGGGCAAACGGCCGTCAACAATGTGATCACGCCCTACGGCATGCAGGTGCTGGTGGATCAGGCCGATGGAGTGAAGGCCTATCGTGCCGGTCCGGATGCCTCCCATCCCGTGGTTTCCGGACGGCCCGTTCTCGAAGGTGAGGGCGTGTCGCCGGTTGCGCTCGATCCCTCGTCGAATGCCGTAGCTCTCATTCCCTACGTGGACCATCCCGACTACAAGGTGAGTGGTGCGGCAAGCATCACGCACACCCAGAACTTGACGATTGCCAATCCCGAGTATGCCGCGCTGGCTCTGGTGGAGGTGGAACAGGGCCGGCTGATGGCCATGTTCGACCGGCAGCCCATGTGGAACGATGGCCCCGGCTCCGACATCGAGATGCGCGACAACCGGGAGATTCTGCGCCGCGTTGTCAATTACCTCGCTGGCGAGCGCCTTGCTGATGGCGATGGCAGCGTCACCATCTCGGGCGAATTGAAACAGTGGCACCGGGTCGATCTCAAACAACTCGCGGTGTATTCATCGGAACTGGCGGATCCCAACCCCTTCCGCGACTACCGCATGAACGTGACCTTCACCGCTCCCAGCGGAGCCCAATACCTCGTGCCCGGCTACTTTGCCACCGATGGCAAGGGGGGAGACGAGGGCAAGGTGTGGATGGCGCATCTCAACCCGAATGAGACCGGAGAATGGACTTACGTGGTGTCCTTTCGCAGTGGCGCCGACATTGCGATCAGTCTCGATGCAAATTCCGGGACCGCAGTGGCGCCCTTCGACGGCAAGACAGGAAGCTTCACGGTTGCGGCGTCAGACAAGAGTGGCGATGACTTTCGCGCCGCCGACAAGGGCATGCTCATCAACCGCGGCCATCACTACCTGAGCTATGGGGGCAGCGGAGCCCCCTTTCTTTACACCGGCCCCGGCATTCCGGAGAACATTCTCGGTTATCGCGGCTTCACCAACACCACCATCGGCGTGGGGCACGAGTTCACGGTGCATGGGACGCACTGGAATAATGGCGATCCGGACTGGAATGACGGCGCAGGCAAGAACCTGATTGGCGCCCTCAACTACATCGCAGATCAGGGCGCCAATTGCCTTTACATGATGTCCAATACCATCGGCGGGGACGGCGAGGATTGCTTCCCGCATCCGACTTCGACCAGCACCAGGGACCGCTACGACCTGCTCAAGCTCAAGCAGTGGGACATCGCCCTGGCGCACGCCCAGGCCAGGGGGATCTTCCTCAACTGGCACCTTGCCGAGCACGAGACCGGCAACAACACCTATTACGGCGGTGCGGGAAGCAACAACCAGAACGTCACCAACACCATGACGGTCGAGCGCAAATTGTATTTCCGCATGCTCAATGCCGTCTTCGGCCACTACAATGGCCTGAAGTGGAACCTCATGGAGGAGTGTGAGTATGCCACCGCGGACCGCACTGCCCAGATGGAATACATCAAAGCCATTGACCCCTACGACCACCCCGTGACCTATCAAGTGGGTGGCATCGGAATTTCCTACGACAGCTACAACGAGCACCTGGGACAGACCGATGGTATCGATGCGGCATCCTTCCAGGGCAGCGCCAGCCGCTCGACCATGTTCAACACCATCCAGTCCTGGAGAACGAGCAGTGCAAGTGCGGGGGTGAAGTGGACCTGCGCCTGGGACGAACCCCAGAAGATCGAGAACGACAACAATGACGAAGTGAATGGCTATCCCATGGGGCGGCGCGACAAGATGTGGCCCTGCCTGATGGGGGGTGGTGACGGCTTCATGTGGTACATCCAGAAGGATGGGGGAGGGCACGGCTTCGACCAGCGCATCGAGGACTTCACCATCATGCAGAACGCCTTCAACTGGTCGGGTCATGCCCGCGACTTTTTGGGCGCTCTTCCCTTGCTCGAGATGAGTTCCTCGCTGGATCTGGTGAGCTCCGCCAGCGGAACCGACTACACCCTGGCCAAAACCAATGATGTGTACGCCATCTTCAACGACCGGGTCGGCACCGGGATGACTCTCGACCTCAGTGCCGCCAGCGGATCCTTTGACGTGCGCTGGTTCGATCCCCGCAATGGCGGAGCGCTCCAGAACGGGTCGGTGACCACCGTGACCGGGGGTGGGGTGGTATCTCTGGGGGACGCACCCAACAATCTCGACAAGGACTGGGCGGTGCTGGTTCGCCGCAGCCCCGGCACGCCACATTCCCTCAATGTCATTGGTGGCAGTGGCGATGGCCAATATCTGTTCGGGGAAACGGTCAACATCACGGCCGATGCCGCGCCTGCAGGTCAGGTGTTCGATGCCTGGACGGGTGATCTGGCCACCGTCAAGGAAGTTAACAGCGCTTCCACCACACTGACCATGCCGGACCATGACATCACCGTAAGCGCCAGCTACAAGGAGGCTCCGCCGGTCCTGCAGGCCATCAACTGCGGAGGCTCCGCGTTTACTGCGTCGGATGGCACAAATTACCTTGCGGATACCCTGGGGAGCGGCGGCGATACCTACTCCAGCGGAGATGCGATCGCGGGCACCACGGACGACGCCTTGTTCCAGACCGAACGCTATGGGATGTTCACCTATGAGATTCCGGTGGGTAATGGCAGCTACGGCGTGTTGCTCCAGTTCGCCGAAATCTATGCCAACTCCGATGGCGCTCGGGTCTTCG
>JAWVYP010000144.1:0-7168 GCA_033722655.1 Akkermansiaceae bacterium
CGTGACCACGATGTCACCGTGCTGACCCTCGGCCAGTATTTGCGCCCCACCCCCAAGCATCTGCCCGTTGTGGAATACATCCACCCGGACGCCTTCGCGGAATACAAGGAGATCGCCCACGAGAAGGGCTTCCAACATGTCGCCAGTGGCCCCTTGGTCCGCAGTTCCTACCACGCCGCCGACTTCAAGCCAGAAGAGGACATCATCGACGCCATCGAAGCCGATGTCCGTGCCGCAAAGGGCATCGAACTCGGACCCGAACACCTGCCCATCCCCAAGGCCAGGCCCGGCTTTGATGAGGCCGTGGTCTGACTTCCAAGTTTCCCATGAACTACTGGCTGATCAAGTCCGAGCCCGACGTCTTTTCCATCGATGACCTCAAGAAGGTCAAGCGCGAGCCCTGGGACGGCGTGCGCAACTACCAGGCGCGCAACTTCATGATGAAGGAGATGAAGCCCGGCGACCTCGCCCTCTTCTACCACTCCAATGCCAAGCCCCCGGGCGTGGCCGGCATCGCCAAGGTCGCCAGCGAAACCTATCCCGACCCCACCCAGTTCAAACCCAAGGCCAAGTATTACGACCCCAAGTCCAAGAAGGACAACCCGCGCTGGTGGCTGGTCGACTTCGAGTTTGTGAAGAAGTTCAAGGAGGAGATCCCGCTCGAGACCCTCAAGAACGACAAGCAGCTCTCCGAAATGATGGTCTGCCAGAAGGGCAGCCGCCTCTCCATCACCCCGGTGGAAGCAAAACACTACAAGCGGATCATCAAACTCGCCGGAGCCTGAGTCATGAAACTCGTTCTCTTTCTCATCATGCTCGTCACCAGCCTGGTGCTGCTTTCGGGCGGTCTGTTGTGGTATCTCAACTACACCACGGAGTTGAGCCGCTAATGAAACTCAGAGCATCTTGGCATAGAGCGCACGCAGGCTGGCCTGCCATTTTTCGAGAAAACTGAGATCGCGCACCCACTGGGAGGCCTTGGCGATGTCCACCTTCCCCCCGGTTTCGAGCGATTCAAATCCCGCACAGGACTGCTCGATGAGGACCTCGATGCGCATCATGGCTTTCTCCAAGGCTTCGCGGCACACGTGGGTCTCACCTTCCAGCATGGCCTTGGCCAACGCGCTCTGGGCAGCTTCCCGCTTGCGGATGATGGCCTCTGCCTGCTGGGTGACTTCCCCCACCCGGCCAAACTCATCCATCAACTCCGGACCAATCGAGCCCCGGCTTTCGACTTCCAGACCCCGGACTTCGAGCCAGGCCTTGAGCCGGCGCGCCGGGCTTTGGAGCATGGCTTGGGCGGCCTGGAGTTCGGCAAAGCCTTCCTCGCTGCCACCGGCATCGGGGTGAGAAGATTTTCCCGCCTCGCGGAAGGCCTGATTGAGTTCCTCGCGATCGAGGACCAGGCGCGGCTCCATGCCGAGAATCTCGAAGGGGTTCACAGCGGAAGATCGTAGGAACGTCCGCCCACGCCCTCATACCAACGAAGGTAGGCGAGGTTGACCATGGAGTAGCCACCGGAAGTCGGATAGTTGCCGGTGAAATACCAGTCGCCACAATCACCATCGATGGAGTCGTGGAGGTTTTCGATGGTCTGGTAGATGACCTCGACCTCGCCGTCCCAGTCGGTGTCCTCGGGATAGACCATGCGGCTGATCTCGGCGGAAATCTCGTCCGCCGTGAAATCCTCGTAGACGCGTTGCACGCAGTTGGCACGCTCGCCGATGGGCTTCTCGAGTTCGGCGCGGCAGGCCTCGTAGACCTCGTCGAGCAGGGATTGGCGGCCGGCCTTACGGTGCAGGGCAACGGCGGCCTGAAAGGCAATGAACTTGCCAAGCTCGGACATGTCGATGCCGTAGCAATCGGGATAGCGGATCTGGGGTGCGGTCGAGCAGACCACGATTTTGGCCGGATGGGTGCGGGTCAGGATCTTGAGAATGGATTTTTTGAGAGTGGTGCCGCGTACAATGGAGTCGTCGAGGGCCACCAGGTTGTCGCCCGGATTGATCACGCCATAGCTGATGTCGTAGACGTGGGAAACCAGCTGATCGCGACCCTTCTCCTGGGAAATGAAGGTGCGCATCTTGATGTCCTTGTGGGCAATCTTCTCACCGGTCGGCCAGTTGCGCAGGATCAGGTCGTCGACCATGTCCGCACTCAGCGCCCCTTTTTCCGAGGCTTGGATGATGGCGTTGCGAACCTCCTCGCGACGGTATTCGCGCAGGCCATCCATCAGGCCAAGGTAGCCGATTTCGGCAGTATTGGGGATGTAGGAAAAGACCGTCTTGTCGAAAGCGCCACCGATGGACTTCACCACCTGCGGCACCAGGGCTGAGCCCATGGCCTTGCGCTCGCGGTAGATCTGCGGGTCGTTGCCGCGCGAGAAGTAGATCTTCTCGAAGGAACAGGGCGTATAGGCCTGCGGCTCGGCAAAGTTGGAGGTCGCCATGGAGCCGTTGGCCTTGATGGTGACCACCGTTCCGGGGTCCACCGCCTGCACCTCGTCCGCCTCGGCCTCGAATACGGTCATCAGTGGCACCCGCTCGGAAGCGAAGGCGATGACCTCGTCGTTGATGAGCATGTGGCATGGGCGGATGCCGCGCGGATCACGCATCACGAACATGTCGCCATTGCCAATGGCACCGCAGATGGCGTAGCCGCCGTCCCAGGCCTCGGCCGAATCGGACACCAGCTTGGGTAGGTCGAGGCGCTGCGAGATCTCGTTGGGAATCTCCGCGCCCGGCATGCCACTGTCGCGCAGTTCGTGGTAGAGCTCGGTGTGAGCCTCATCCAGGTGGTAGCCGATCTCCTCGAGCACGGTCTGGGTGTCGGTGCCAAAGACCGGATGCTGGCCGCGGTTGATGAGCACCTGATTGAGCTCGGCCGCATTGGTCATGTTGAAGTTGCCGAGCACCATCAGGGTGCGCGTCGGCCAGTTGCTGCGCCGCAGGTAGGGGTGGCAGCCGCCCTCGTCGAAATCGCCGGAGGTGCCGTAGCGGAGGTGGCCCATCAGGATCTCGCCACCGAAATCGAAGTTGGACTTCACGCTGACGGGATCGTCGCTGTCGAGGCGCCCCTTGCGCTTCTTCTTGTAGAAAGATTTGATCTCCTTGCGGAAGATCTGGGCCAGCGCGTCCTTCTGAATGCCGCGGCGGCGGTGGATGTAGGACTGGCCCAGGGGCATGCCCAATTTCACGCTACCAATGCCGGTGCCGTCCTGACCGCGGTTGTGCTGCTTCTCCATCAGCAGGAAGAGCTTGTTGAAGCCCCACAGGCAGGTTCCGTAGCGGTCCTGGTAATAGGCCAATGGCTTTCGCAGACGCACGGCAGCGATGCCGCATTCGTGTTTGAGAAAGTCGCTCATTCGCTGGGGGGAAACAAACTGTTCGAAATCATTCGCCGATGACTTTGACGCGCACGCCTTCTGTGGGAACCATCTTGCCGATCACCGTGCCACCGGGTCCGGCCTGGAGCGCGGCGTCGACGTCGGCTTCGGCGACGATGCTGACCCAGCCAATGCCCATGTTAAAGGTGTGGAAGCGGTCCTCGGCATCGACGCGCTTGAAAAGTTTTTCGGCTCCCGGCATCTCCCATTTGGGGATCTCCAGATCGGCACCCATGCCGCGGAACAGGCGCTCCAGGTTCTCGGGCAGGCCACCTCCGGTGATGTGGGCCATCGCCTTGGGACGCGTGCCCGACCTCTTGTGGTCCTTGGTGACGTCGTGGTAGCGGCGGGTCGGCGTCATCCAGGCCTGGAGCTCCTCGTCGGTGACCTCGCCGGGGAAATCCCTGAGCACGCGGCGCACCAGCGACCAGCCGTTGGCGTGGATGCTCTCCGAGGCGTAGCCGACGAGCACGTCCCCGACCTCGAGGGTGGTCGGATCGATCAGTTCACTCTTTTCGGCGGCCCCGATGCAGAAGCCGGAGAGTTCGATCACGTCCTCGGGCACGATGCCCGGCATTTCAGCGGTCTCACCACCCGCGAGAATGCAGTCGCAGGATTCGAGGTAGTCGCACATGCCGGCGATAAGGCGGGTGATCTTGTCGTCGTCGAGGGCGGCGATGCCAATGTAGTCGAGAAAGAGCAGCGGGTCGCCACCAGTGGTGATGATGTCGTTCACGCTCATGGCCACCAAGTCCTTGCCGGCAATCTCGAGCAGGTCGTGTTCGAGCAACAACTCGAGCTTGGTGCCCACGCCGTCGCACCCGGTCACCATCACGGGCTCCTTGTAGTCGCTGAGATCGTAGCAGGCCGCAAACAGGCCAAAGGCGCCCATGAGCTTTCGGTTCTGCTGGGTGCGGGCCACGTGTGACTTGATGTCTCCCACCAGGGCGGCCGCTTTGCGCGTGTCCACTCCTGCCTGCTGATAAGTCAATTTGCCCGCCATAAGTGCCAGTCGAGTCGCGAAGAACTGTAAGGGAGGTTCTACATGGCCCACCTACCCCGTCACGCAGAAAATCCCCCAGAGGTATAGTTTCAGCCGATGCGCAGGATTGACAGTGGGCCGACTCTTCCATCCCATCCCTCCGGATGCCTAAGCGCGGAGACAAACTGATCATAGTGGGTGGAGGCATCATCGGCCTCAGCACGGCCGTGCAGGCCCAGGAAGCGGGCTTTGAAGTCACCCTGCTCGAGCGCGGAGGCGAGCTCGGCCCCAACTGTTCGAGCGCCAATGCCGGCATGATCGTGCCCAGCCACTTCACCCCGCTCGCCGCCCCCGGCGTGATGGCCCAAGGCCTGCGCTGGCTGCTCAATCCCGAGAGCCCCTTCGCCATCAGGCCCAGCCTCTCACCCGACATGGCGCGCTGGGGCTGGCTCTTCTACCGCCACTCCAATGCCAGACACGTCGCCGCCTCGCGCGAACTGCTCTGCGAGCTGCACATGGAGAGCCGCCAACTCTTTCTCGACTGGGCCAAGCAAGAGGACTACGGCCTCGAAACCCGGGGCCTGCTCATGCTCTGCCGCGATCCCGAGGTGCTCGAGGAAGAAGCCAAACTCGCCGAACAGGCCCGCAAGCTCGGCCTGCGCACCGAAGTGCTGGACCCCGCCGGAGTCGCCAAGTTGGAGCCCGACATCGACATTGACGTCGCAGGCGCCGTCTTCCACGCCGAGGACGCCCACCTCGACCCGGCGCGCCTACTGACCTTGCTCAAGCGTCGTTTCACCGAGGGCGGCGGCCACATCCACTACCACTGCCCCATCGGCCGGCTGGAGCGGGCCAAGGGCCGCATCCGGGCGGTCCATGGCCCCGGCGGTTCCTACGAAGCCGACCACTTCGTGGTCGCCGGCGGCTCCTGGACCCCGGAGCTGCTGCGTGACCTGGGCCTGCGCTTGCCGCTGCAGCCCGGCAAGGGCTACTCGCTCACCCTGGAGCAGCCTGCCCAGCTGCCCACCATCTGCTCCCTGCTCGCCGAGGCCCGGGTGGCCATCACCCCCATGGGCTCCAAGCTGCGCGTTGCGGGCACCATGGAAATCGGTGGGCTCAACCTCGACATCAATCCCCGGCGCATCCAGGGCATCATCAAGTCGGTGCAGCACTACTACCCGGCCATCAAGGAAGACGCCTTCGACACGCGTGACCCCTGGGTCGGCCTGCGCCCCGTCTCACCGGACGGCCTGCCCTACCTCGGCCCCGCCCCCGGCATCGACAACCTCATCATCGCCACCGGCCACGCCATGATGGGCCTGAGCCTCGCCCCGGTCACCGGCAAGCGGGTGAGCGCCATGCTCAGCGGGGACGCTCCGGTCCCCCAACTCGATCCCGCTAGATTTGGATAACTGCAGGGGCGGTCTGTGACCGCCCACCACAAACCCGGGCGGTCACAGGCCGCCCCTACCAAACACGATGCAAGAAGCACCAAGCACATCCGTCAAAGTCATCGACTCCCACACCATTGGCGAACCCACGCGGGTGATTTTCAGCGGTGGTCCGGAGCTGGGCACCGGCCCGCTGAGCGATCGCGCCGCCAAATTTAGCGCGGAGCATGAAGATTTTCGCCGGGCGGTCTGCCTTGAGCCGCGCGGCCACGATGGCGTGGTCGGGGCACTTCTGGTCGAGCCCCACGCCGCGGACTGCGATGCCGGCATCATTTTCTTCAACAACCGCGACACGCTGGGCATGTGCATTCACGGCACCATCGGTCTGGTCGCCACCCTGCGCTATCTGGGCCGCTTGAATGGCTCGAGCTGCCGCATCGACACGCCCGTGGGCCCGGTCACCGCCGAGGTCGACCCACAGGGCCGCGTCAGCGTCACCAATGTCCCCTGCTTTCGCACCCATCACGGCGTCAGTGTCGAGCTCACCGATCATGGCACCATCACCGGCGACGTCGCTTGGGGCGGCAACTGGTTCTTCCTCGTCGACGGCCAAGGTCCGACCATCGATTCCACCAACATCCACGAGCTCACCCACTTCTGCGAGTCCGTGCGCGAGGCCCTGATTGAAGCCGGAGTCACCGCCTTCGATGGTCACGAGATCGATCACATTGAACTCTTCGGCCCACCCACGGATTCCAACACGGCCGACAGCCGCAACTTCGTGCTCTGCCCGGGCGGCGCCTACGACCGCTCCCCCTGCGGCACCGGCCTCAGCGCCAAGCTCGCCTGCCTCGCCGCCGACGGCAAACTGCAACCCGGCCAGATCTGGCGCCAAGCCAGCATCCTCAACCAGAATTTTGAAGCCAGCTACCGGCAATTGGAGGGCGAAAAGATCCTGCCCACCGTCACCGGCAAGGCCTGGATCACCGGCGAAGCCACCTTCCTCTTCGATCCTGAGGACCCGTTTCAGTTTGGGGTTTGATCACCCTACTCACCCGGATCGGTAACCTGAGTGGTTCCCGAGAACTCAAGCCTCTCTGACTCCGAGAGGCGGTGAATCCTGCTATATTCAAACTTCAGAGTCCCGGCTTCTTCATTCGTGGGCACCTCATTCACCGTCACCCTGATGCGAATGATCCCTCTGTCGTATTTTGCTTCATGCCAAACTCCATATTTCTCGATGGAGACAGTCGCAAGGATCTCAATCTTTGCGTTTTTTACATCCAGACGATCAATGATGCGGGATTGGACCTGAATCACCCCATCCCCTCCTCTGAACACATTCAAATAGTGATGATAGTCAACCGGCAGCGGTTCACTGGCCATGGACGTATTGGCAAACAGAAGAAC
>JAWVYP010000145.1:0-7159 GCA_033722655.1 Akkermansiaceae bacterium
GAGCCGGCGGCGAGAAGCGATTGGCAGAGGAAGGTGCGGCGGGGAAAGGTGCGGCGGGGAGGCGTGTCCATGGGTCCAGATACGTGGGATTGGCATGCAATCTAGCAATTGGGGGCTCGGGCCTTTCAAGGCAACTGGCGGATATGCAGATTCCGGATCCGCCTTCGCTCCTTTGGAGGCTACGGCGCGACCGCTGCCCCCGCAATCACTAAGGCAGCTCTCTGATGAATAAGCCGCGGAAATCAATCGGCGAGCCTTCGCTCTCGAGACATAAGTAGCCCTGGGCGGGTTTGATGTCGGTGCCGCCAGAAACCTCCTGGCCATTCACCCACAGTCGCAGCTCACCGTTGATGGCGCGGATGTAGTAGTGGTTCCAGTTGCCGTGGTCCCGGCTCAGCTCCTTGCGCGGGAAGCTGCGCTCGCCGTTGGGTGAGGTCTTGCCAATGGGCGTCATTTTCACCCGCACCGGAAACACATCGCCATGGGTGGTGAACCAGTCGGTCGTCCTGCCCTTCTTGGCCATCTTGTCAGTGAAGGCATTGTCGAGCACCTGCACCTCAATGCCGTCGGGCAGGCCCGGCTTGCCCTTTTCGGCCAGCTTCTCAATCGACTCCGGCGTCGCCCACACAAACACCCCCGAGTTGCCGGCCGGCTTGTTGTGCCGCCACTCCACCACCATCTCGAAGTTCTTGTACTCCTTCACCGTGCGCATCACGCTCACCGGCTTGCCGGTGCAGGAGAGCATGTCTTCCTTCCACTCCCAGGTGTCATCCGCACTGTTGACCTTCGCAAAGTCCTCCTTGGTCAGCGCTCTCCAACCGGGTTGGGTGGTGTCGATGAAGATTCGATTGGCAAATTCTTCGTAAGGGATCCCACCGTCCTTCTTTTCCTCCTCCGCCTGAAGGCAAAGGGAGAGCGCGGCGAGACTGGTAAGGGTGAGCAGAGTTTTCATAAAGCTGACCTAAAAAAAGACCAAGGACTATGGACCAAGGACCATAACAACTAAGAACTAAGAACTAAGAACTAAGAACTAGGAAACTAGGAACTAAGAACTAGGAAACTAGGAACGCGCCCGAAGGGCGCACGGCGTCAACCGTTGAGAGTCCACCCTTTCCGATACTCGCGGCTGAGCAGTTCGTTGGCCTTGGAGTTGCTGGTCTTGCCCGTCTCGCCATCGTAATCAAAGCCTTCACCCACCTGATGGGCGATGAGGCCGAGAATCATCTGCTCGATGTATTGGCTGGAGTATTCGAAGTCGCAACAGGTGGACTTGCTCGGGTCCTTGCAGGCATCGAGCCAGTTCTGATGGAAAGCGCCGATGGCGGGCAGTTGTTCCTCCTTTTTACGGGGGGTGTAGTAAGTGAGGTCGCCGTCCTTGGCGCTCGGGATGAGCAAGCGTTGGTGGTAGTCGGCGATGAGGAAGCCCTTGTCACCCTTGAACATCACGCCGTGGCCAATGGCGTCGAGATCGAGGCCTTTGTAGGGGCTGCGGGGAAGAGCGCCGCCCTGAAACCAGCTCAGGCGGATGGGGCCGCGCCAGTCGTTGGCAGGATGCTCGAAGTGGGCCTCGAGCTTCACCGGAGTTACCTCGGGATTGAAGGGACCGCCCTTGGCCTTGATGGAGGTGGGGAAGCTGGCGTCGATGCCGTTCCAGCACATGTCCATCATGTGGCTGCCCATGTCGCCCATCTGGCCGATGCCGAAGTGGCGGAACATGTTCCAATGCAGGCAGTTCGAGCCGCCATCGCCACCGGCAAAGTAGTTCGGGCTGTAGGGATGTTCCGGGGCGGGGCCGAGCCAGAGGTCCCAGCTCAGGTGGGCTGGCGGCTTGCCCTGGGCCTCGTAGTAACCGTCGCGCGCAATCTTGCGGTTGCCCCAGCCGATGACCTGCTTGAGCTCGCCGATGGCGCCATCGAGGATCATTTCCTTCATGCGCGCGTAGTTGGCTTGGGCGTGCATCTGGGTGCCGACCTGGGTGGCAAGCTTGCCCTTCTTGGAGAGCCAGTTGGCGCGCACGGTGCGGGCCTCCCCCACGGTGATGGCCAGCGGCTTCTCGCAGTAGACGTGGAGATCGCGGTTGAGCGCCCAGTTGGAGATGAAGGCGTGGTGGTGATCGGGAGTGGCGATGACCACGGCGTCCAGACCTTTGTGGTCGAGGCACTTTCTCCAGTCCGAGTAGGTGGCGGCCTTGGGGAATTTCTTGAGCCCATGGGCCAGATGCTCCTCGTCGACGTCACAGAGGGCGACCACGTTCTCCTCGGCCAGCCAGCCGTGGTGGGCGTTGCCGCGTCCCGAGGCGCCGATGAGCGCGATGTTGAGTTTGCCGTTGGGGCCGGCTTGGGCGCGCAGCAGGCCGGAAGGCAAAAGGGTCAAACCGGCGGCGGCGAGGGAGGAGCTGGAGAGGAAGTGGCGACGGTTCATGGTTCGTGTAAGCACGGAGGCAGACGGGCACTCAAATTCGAGCCAATCAAGCAAGGCGGAGGCTTCCTGATACTCCCGTGCATGCAAATTTACATCAAGGTTCTTCGATTGATCGGCAGGAAGCAAAGGTGGTTTTGAAAATGGACGGGCATGAAAAACCCGCTCTGGCGCTGGGCCAGGGCGGGGTGGTGATTGGACTTGTGGAATTGGATGGATCGAGCTCAGTCGAGGCCCTTCTTGCTGGCGGCATCCTTCAGGTAGCCGAGGAAGTCCTCGACCGTGCGATATTGGGCGCCAACCGTTCTCGAGAACTCCTTGCCCTCGGAATCGAGCAGCACAACGGTCGGGAAGCCGCGGATTTCAAACTCCTCGGCGAGGGGCTGGTTCTTCTCTGCCAGTTCCTTGTCGGAGCGGGGGAAGTCGAGCTCGACCAGGATGTAATCCTTCTTGGCGGCTTCCACGAACTCCTTCTTGCCGAAGACTTCCTTGCGCATGAGCTTGCAGGGCGGGCACCAGTCGGAACCGGTGAACTCCAGAAGGATGGACTTGTCCTCTTCCTTGGCCTGCTTGAGAGCGGCTTCATAATCGGTGGTCCAGCCCTCGTGCGGGGCAGCCAGGGCGGATGAGGTCAGCGCCATGGCGGCGACCCCGAAACTTGCGAGCCAGGTGATAGCTTTCATACTTACATTAACGTCACAAAAGGCCGGTTTATTCGAATTTCTTTTTCAAGAATGCTCCAGGGGCTATGAAATGGGGCATGGCACGACCACCCAGGCTGATCATTGCGACCCGCAACGCCCACAAGACCGCCGAGATCCGCGATGTGGTCGGCAACGGCTTTGAAGTGTTGGATGCCAACGCCTTCCCCGATTGCCCGGAAATCGAGGAGACCGGCACCAGCTTTCTGGAAAATGCCCGCCTCAAGGCCTTGGGGATCAGCAATTGTCTGGAGGGTTGGGTGCTCTCGGACGACTCGGGCCTGGAAGTCGACGCCCTGGATGGCCAACCCGGGGTCTATTCCTCCAGCTACGGCGGCGAGGAGGGCAACCACGCCCTCAACAACCAGCGGCTGATGCGGGAAATGAAGGGCAAGAGTCCCCGCACGGCGCGCTTCCGCTGCACCATGGTGCTGGCCCGCGACGGCAGGGAAGAGGCCCATTTCAGCGGCACGGTGGAAGGCCGGCTCATCGACGAATTGCGCGGCAGGGAAGGCTTTGGCTACGACCCCCTCTTCATTCCCGATGGCCACGATGAGACCTTTGCTGAACTCGGCCCCGAGATCAAAAGCGGGCTGAGTCACCGGGCCCGCGCATTGCGCCAGGTGGTCGAATTTCTGCTGCAAAAGGCCTGAAATGAGTGCCTTGGGTGAGATTTTCCGATGCCAAATGATGCAAAATCGGATGAAATTTGATGTTGCCCATCGGGTCTGGGGCTCCCTAGTCTAATGGTCAGCGCATTGCGTCACTGCCCTGCGATCCCTCTCAAATCCCTAACACCGGACATGTTCAATCCCAAAGTTCTCTCCACCCTTGCCATCCTGCTCCTGTGTGCCGCGGCCTTCGTCGGTTACAAGAACAAGGAGGCCTTCGAGGAATTCATCGAGCTGCGCGAGCAGTATGAAGCGAATCTGAAGTTCAACACCGAACGACTGGAAACCGCGATCCAGAACATCCGCGAGACCGAGAACGAGATTGAGAGCGAGCAGAACACCACCGCCGAGCTTGAGCAAAAGATCAAGGACCAGAAGGATGTCAACGCCGAGCTCGCCACCACCCTCAGGAACAAGGAGGACGAGTTGGCCTTCTTCGAGAACAACCCCGACCTGATCAACCAGTGGCGCGACCAGGTGCGCATCGCCGAGAACAGCATGGATGAGATCAAGACTCTCGACCAGGAGATCAAGAAGCTCAACGGCATGGTTGCCGAGCGCGAGGATACCCTCGCCCAGCGCACCGCCACCGACGAGGATCTGGTCAGCAGGCACCAGGCCATCAAGGCCCACATCCTTTCGCGCACCGGTGGCCGCTCGGTGGAAGGCCTCGAAACCTCCATCCGCTCCGTCTACAACAGCTGGGGTTTTGTCACCCTGGCCGATGGCGACAAGACCGGCGTCGTCCGCAACTCCACCCTGGATGTGGTCCGCGACGGCGAAATCATTGCCAAGCTGATGGTCACCGTGGTCGAGCGTGAAACCGCTTCCGCAGACATCGTGCCCGGCTCCATGGCACCCGACGAAGCCCTTCGCATTGGCGACAAGGTCGTGCCCGCCCAAGGCGGAGGCACCCTTGCCGAAGAGCAGGAAGCTGCCGCTGCCCTTCCCTGAAGACCGGTTTCCCACAACCAGCCCTAACCCAGCCAAGTTGCCCTGATTTCCCTGTCCTTCCTTTCCAAACCCACCCCACTTTTCCCTTTCCGTCATGAAACCCCTGATCCTGCCGCTCATCATCTTCCTCGGCTCGCTGTACGGCCTCTACTACACCTTGGAGGAAAAACGCCAATATGAAGCCGATCAGGCGAAACGCCTCGCCACCCAGCAGAAGAACATCGAAACCTCCGCCCTGGCGGATGAGAAGGAGTTCCTGCTCGCGGAGAAAAAGGAAGAGCTTGCGCAGGCGAAGGAGGTCCGCGTGAATGCCGAAAACGACCTCGATCTGGCACAGAAAAAGGAAAACACCCTCAGGGACACCATCGCCAAGCGGGAGGCCGCCCTTGCCGGCTACAAGGAGCAGCAGAAGAAGTTTGAGGACACCAAGGCCGAAGTTGAACAACTCGCTGGCGAACTCGGCATGGACTTCACGATCGACAACATCGAGCAGCACCTTGCCCGCATGAAGGAAACCAAGACCCAGCGCGTGGAGCGGGTCGAGGAGCTCGACTTGCTGATCACCGAGGCCGAAGAGTCCATCGAGGAAAACACCGCCGAACTGGCCCGTCAGGTGGCCCGCGAGGAAGCGCGCCAACTCAAGATTGACCGCGGTGCCATCGAAGCCGTGATTACCGGTGTGCAACAGGACTGGGGTTTCCTGGTCATTGGCGCAGGCGAAAAGCAGGGCTTCACTCCGACCAGCACGCTGCTGGTCATGCGTGACGGCCGCATGATCGGCAAGGTTCGCCCATCCTCCATCGAGCCCTCCCAGACCATTGCCGAGATCATCTTTCCCTCGCTTGCTCCCGGGGTGCAACTCCAGCCCGGTGACACCGTCATCTTTGACGATCCCGCCGTCGATTGATCATTTGCCACCTTGCCAAGTGATGAAACGCCTTCTTTGTTTCGGCCTTCTGGTCAGCACGGTTCCCTTCCTTTCGGTGTCCTGCGTTCCGAAGGAATCGGAGCGCAAGGTGGTTGGCCCCAGCACGGACACCAGCAAGATTCCCTGGAACCGACCCATTGCGGGCCAGGGTGGCGGCCAGATGGGCATGATGCCCAACAGCAAGTATCGACGCTGAGCGACTTGCCGGGCGCGCCTGCCTTCAGTCCCGATGATAGGGGCTGCCGGCTTCAATGCTGGCCACGCGGTAGAGTTGTTCCAGCAGCACGACGAGTGCGAGTTCGTGTTGCAGGGTCATTGGGGAGAGCCCGAGCACCAGGTCTGCCGACTTCCGCAAGGCCTCGGTATGGCCATCGGCCGCTCCGATCAGGAAGGCCACGGATTTGACGTCGCCACGCAGGCGCCGGTTGTCGAGATGCCGGTGCAATTTGCGGGTGTCCATCGCCTTGCCGCGTTCGTCGAGCACGACGCGATAGCTTCCCACCGAGCGCTCGAGCAGGCGTTCCGAAACCTCCTCACTGTTGCCGGCCTTGAGGGTGACCAGTTCGTATTTGCCGTGACGGCCGAGGCGCTTGAGATATTCCTCCACGGCCAGCCTGGCATAGGCCAGGGCGGGTTTGCCGGCGACGATCACTCGGAATTGCATCTCGCTCCATGCTTGCCGCGCCAGCGTCCTGCCGCCAGCCTCAAATCTTCATGAGTGAGGTCTACGAATCCAGGCAGCTGCTTGCCGAGTATCTGCTTTTCCATTATGGAAATGAGGAGGAGGTGCTGCCTGCCGATGGCAATTGGCCGGAAGGCATGCGCGAGTCGCTCGACTTTGCTGTGCGAACCGTGGGTCACTTCGGGGACGGGGAAGTCGAGCGCAGCCTCGACCTTGGCTGTGCGGTGGGCCGTTCGAGCTTCGAGTTGGCGCGCAGTTCGCGGGAGGTGCTGGGCATCGACTTTTCCAGCCGCTTCATCTGGGCCGCCGGCACCCTAGCATCCGGTGGTGGCATTCCCTACGAGCGACTTGAGGAAGGACAGGTCACCACGCCTCTGGAGGCGAAGGCTCCGGCCGGCATCGACTTGGAGCGTGTGAGTTTTGCCGAAGGCGACGCGATGAACCTGCCCGACGATCTGGGCGTGTTCGATCGCGTGCATGCGGCCAATCTGATCTGCCGTTTGCCCGAACCGCACAAGCTGCTGGCCCGTTTGCCCGGCTTGGTGAAGTCAGGCGGCGAGATGGTTCTCGCAACCCCGGCCACCTGGCTGGAGCAATACACGCCCTCCGGCAACTGGCCCAAGGGTCAAACCCGGGATTGGTTGGTCGGGCAACTTGGCGACGACTTCGAGCTGACCAAGGAATTGGAGGAACCCTTCCTGATTCGCGAGACCGCGCGCAAGTTCCAGTGGAGTCGTTCCTTGGTGACGGCGTGGAAGCGACTGTAGGGGACCTGTAGCGGCGGTCGATGACCGTCGGCGCTTCA
>JAWVYP010000146.1:0-7085 GCA_033722655.1 Akkermansiaceae bacterium
CCCCCCCCCCCCCCCCGGGCGCCCCCGGCCGGGGGCCCCCCCCTTTCCCCCCCCGGCGCGCCCCCCCCTCTTTCCCCGCTTCCCCCCCCCACCCCCCCCCCCCCCCCCCCCGCCGCTACAGTTGCTAAATCAACCTCGCCCGTTTCCCCGGTGTGATGTGCGGCGGCTTGAGATAAATGGGCTGGGCGATTTCCGCCTGCCATGCCGCTTGTTGTTCCTCGCTGCTTTGCTGCCACGTTCGCCAAAGTCGGGTGGCGTCCGGGTGCTGCAGCTCGATCTTGGGTTGCAATTCTTCGACCGGAAACTGTTCGGCGGGTTCGAAGGCAAACACGGTGACATCGGCGCCGGATGCAGAGAGAATTTCTTTCAGTCCGTCGAGTTCGCAGAGTTGGGGCTCATGCTCCATGGTATTGCCCGCGATTTTCGCCGTCCAGTAGGAGCCGCGGCGAGCGTCACCGATGGCGAGACAGCATTTGCCCTCATCCGCGGCAGATACTGCAAGAATGGAGGGCAAGGCAATCACCGGGCAGCCCAATGCCAGGCCGATGCCCTGCGCGGCGGCGATGCCGACCCGTGTGCCGCTGTAGCTACCGGGTCCGCTGCCCACGAGCACGCGCTCGATGTCTTTTCTTTCAGGGATCAATTCCTGCAGCGGCTCAAAGAGCATCGCGTTATGATTGCGGTCACTGGTGAACTCGCGTTGCGTCACGCCATCGCCATCCACCAAGGCCACAGTGGCTTGGGGTGTGCTGCATTCGATGACAAGAGTGACGCTCATGCTTGTTTATGCGTTTCCTGCGTTCCACCACTCAGGTTTTACATCCGGCTTCCATTTGATGTTGCAGCCGCTGCTCGGGTAAACTTTGTCCGGTGGACTCTGTTTGCTTACCAGCAGCTTCAAGGCTTCGCGCAAGTCCTTGCCGTCGGGGGTGCCTTTGTTGGGGCGGCTGTCGTCGAACTGGCCCGTGTAGAACAACTGGCCCTCAGCATCGAACAGAAAGAAGTCCGGCGTGCAGGCCGCGCCATAAGCCAGGGCGACGTCCTGGCTTTCATCGTAGAGGTAGGGGAACTCCCAACCGTGTTCATCGGCAAACTCCTTCATCTTCTCGGGGCGATCCTGCGGGTAGTTCTCCACGTCGTTGGAGCTGATGGCCACGGTGTTGACTCCAAGGTCGGCGGCATCGTTGGCGAAGCTCTTGAGGGCGTCAGCCAGATGGATGACGAAGGGGCAGTGGTTGCAGACGAAGGCGATGAGGGTTCCCTTGCCTCCCATCAGATCCTTGAGTGAGTGGGTCTGGCCATCCGGATCTGGCAGGCTGAAATCGGGAGCGGGGTCACCGGTCTTGAGGCGGAAGGTGGTGCGGACTTCGGACATGGACCAAGGCTAGCATTGGTCCTGTGGGTGCAAAGTGGATTTCGGTTCAAGCGAAACGCGGAGGCGCAGCTCGTCGCCCCGAATTTCGCTTAGATCCCCTCAAATCCAGGCTGGAAAGCCGTCACGGGCGCTCCATGCTGTGGGGGATGTCTCTTTCCGACACTGAACTCCAACGCTACTCGCGCCACCTGCTGATCCCCGAGGTCGGGCGTGAGGGCCAGGAGCGGCTGAAGGCTTCCTCGGTGTTGCTGGTCGGAACCGGGGCCCTGGGCTCACCGGCGGCAATGTATCTGGCTGCGGCCGGCGTTGGGCGCATCGGCCTGGTGGACGATGACGAGGTCGAGGCCTCCAACCTCCAGCGTCAGGTCATCCACGGCGAATCCACGGTCGGCAAACCCAAGCTGGAAAGTGCGGCAGCACGGCTGCGTGATCTCAACCCGGAGGTCGAACTTGAGCTTCATGCCACCCGCTTCACCCCGGACAATGCGGTGGAGATCGCCTCCCAGTACGGTCTCATCGTCGATGGCTCGGACAACTTCCCCACCCGCTTCCTGACCAACGACACCGGCTTTTTGCTCAAGAAGCCGGTGGTCTATGGCGCGATCCACCGCTTCGAGGGTCAGGCCAGTGTCTTCGCCCCACACCTCGGCGGGCCCTGTTACCGCTGCCTCTTGCCCGAAATGCCAGCACCGGGAAGCGTGCCTTCCTGCGCGGAGGCCGGCGTGCTGGGGGTGCTGCCCGGCATCATCGGCTCCATGCAGGCGATGGAGGCGATCAAGTTGCTCTTGGGCATCGGCGAGCCGCCGCTCGGCAAGTTGACCCTCTACGATGCGCTGGGCACCGAATTCCGTCAGTTGCGCATCCACCGCGATCCGCAATGCCGTCTCTGCGGGGAGCATCCCAGCATCGAGAACGTCGACAGCGCCGAGACCCGGGCCTCCACCACTTGTTCCATTCCCACCGACTCCATGAAGACCATCACTGTTGAAGAACTCCGTGAAAAGATCGCCTCCGGCCTCGATGGCCTGCTCATCGACGTCCGCCAGCCCGAGGAATATGAAGCGGCCAACATCGAACAGGCCCGGCTCATCCCCCTTGGCGAGCTGCCCGACAAACTTGGCGAGTTGCCCCGCGACCAGACCCTTTACCTGCATTGCAAAGCGGGTGGTCGCTCCGCGCGGGCAGTGGAATTTCTGAGCGAACAGGGCTTTGACAAGGCAGTCAATGTCGAGGGAGGGATGGACGCCTGGTTGAAAATGAGGGATTGATACCCAAAGGGGTTTAACCGCTTGGGGTTTTGGGCACAGCTTGCAAGCAATCCCACCTTGCGCTCCGTTTGAGCATGGCTTCAAATCCCTCACTCATGAACCTATCCACTTCCACTTCCACCCGTCGTCGCTTCCTGCGAAGCTCCTTTGCTGCTGCCGGTGCAGCTGTGGTCGGTCCCAACATCGTCCGCTCCCAGACCCTTGGCAACAAGAACAAGGACGCTGCCAACTCGCGCATCGGCATGGGCTTCATCGGTATGGGCCTGATTTCGAGCGGTCACCTTGGCACCTTCAGTGGCATGAAGGAAATCCAGCCGCTGGCCGTCTGTGATGTCAAGCAGTGGCAGCTGGATGACGCGGCCAAAAAACTCGAGAAGCACGGCCACAAGGGCTTCCTCAAGACCTCCAAGTTCGAGGAGGTGCTGGCCAATCCCGACATCGATGCGGTCTGTGTGACCACTCCCGACCATTGGCACGCCGCCATTGCCCTCGCCGCCATGAAGGCAGGCAAGGACGTCTACGTGGAGAAGCCGATGACACTCACCGTCGAGGAGAGTTTCCTGATGCGCGAGGCCGAGGAGAAGTACGGCCGCATCGTCCAGGTCGGAACCCAACAGCGTTCCTCCCAGCACTTCCGCATTGCCGCCAATCTGGTGCGCAATGGGGTGATCGGTGAGATCAAGGAGATCTACGCCCAACTGGGATCCTTCCCCCAGCCACCCAAAAAAGAGGACATCAAGCCGGTCCCCGAGGGCCTCGACTACGACCGCTGGCTGGGCCCCACGCCCTTTTATGAATATTCCGATCACCGTGTGATGGGCAAATACGGTGGCGGTTGGCGCTGTTACTGGGAATACGGTTCGCGCAAGTTTGGTGACTGGGGCGCCCACCACTTCGACATCATCCAATGGGCCCTGGGTCGCGATGACACCGGTCCGGTCGAGTTCATCCCTAAGGGTTACGAGGGCGCCAAGTGGCACCACTACCGTTATGATGACGGCATTACCGTTTACCGGGACCGCAAGCCCAACCCGATGATGATCCGCTTCATCGGCAGTGAGGGCGAAGTGCATGTCAAACGGGGTGGTGTGGCCACCTCGCCCAAGAAACTCGTGCGTCACAAGTTTAACGACAAGGACGATCTGGTCTACGTGTCCAACAACCACCGCCAGAACTTCATCGACGGCATCAAGACCCGCAAGAAGACCATCTGCCCGGCGACCGTGGGTCACCGCACCGGCACCATCTGCCTGCTCGCCGGCATCGCCGAGCGCACCGGCAAGCCCGTCAAGTGGGATCCCAAGGCCGAGAAGGTCGTCGACAGCCCCGAGGCCGCCGGCATGATCAGCCGCGAGCGCCGCGATGGCTACGAGCTGCCCAAGGTCTGAGCGGACTTTCGAGACATTCCAATTCGCACAAGCGCCGTCATGCCAATGACGGCGCTTGTTTGTTTTCGAGATTGGGCGAGGCTGCATTCTGTTCCATCCAAAATGACACAGATGGAGGCCAAGGCTTCCACTCAGACCAATCCGTGCATCCGTGCAATCCGCATCATCCGTGCTTGATCAGACGGTCAGCTGGCAGCTTTGCTGCCGGCCTGTTGCCCCGGCCCGTTGCCCTATTGCATGGTATCGAATCCTGATCCCATGAAGCGCACCCTGACTCCCGAATGGCTCGACTCCCTGCCCGCAGACGATCCCGGGGCCAAGCGCTCGCGCCGCGACCTGCGGCGCATCAATGCCTTCATGGGCAATGCGTCCTGGATCCTCAGGCAGCTGCCGAAAGATGTGCGCCGGATCAGCGAACTTGGTGCTGGAGATGGGTCTCTGCTGCGTCGCCTGGCTCAGCAATATCGCGAGGCCCAGCTCTGTGGCTACGACCTGCAGCACCGACCGGACTCGCTGGAGCCGAGGGTGGAGTGGGTGCAGGGCGATGTGCTGGATTCACCGCCCGTCGCCGGTGGAGGGGTGCTGATCGCCAATCTCATTCTCCACCACTTCACCGACGGGCAGTTGCGGGACCTGGGCTCCTTCGTGCGCCGCTTTGATTTTCTGGTGATCAATGAACCGCGACGCGCTCGCCTGCCCATGGCCCTGTCCAGGCTGGCCACGCCCTTCGTCAACGGCATCACTCGCCACGACATGCGTGTCAGCATCGAGGCCGGCTTTGTGGCGGGGGAGATGCCGCGCCTGCTCGGGCTTTCAGACGAGGAATATGGGATTCGGGAAAGTTCCACATGGCGGGGTTCCCAACGGGTGCTAGCTTGCAGGTCTTGAAGCACCCCATCACCATTTCCGGCGGCGGTTTGACCGGCCTGTCCCTTGCCATCGGCCTGCGCCGGGCGGGAGTGGAGGTGGACTTGCACGAAGCCGGAAGCTACCCGCGCCACCGCGTCTGCGGGGAATTCATCTCGGGGGTTTCGCCGGAGGTGCTGGAGCGCATCGGCATTGCGGATTGTTTGGAGGATGCGGGTCATCGGCGAAGCTTCACATGGCATCGCGGGGATCGGGCCATGCGCCACGGCCGCTTGCCGCGCCCGGCTTTGGCGATCTCGCGCCATCGGCTGGATGATCGGCTGCATGAGAGGGCCAAGCATATGGGGGCAAACATTCAGACCTCATCACGCATGGCCGACCGCCAGGATGAGCCGGGCTTCGTCAAGGCCTCCGGCCGCATTCCGACCCGTGGGCCGTGGATCGGTCTCAAGGCGCATGTCCGTGGTCTCAATCCGTCCGCTGAGCTCGAGATGCACACCGGACCGCATGGCTACCTGGGAATCACCGAGGTGGAGGAGGGCTGGTTCAATGTTTGCGGCCTGTTTCGCAACGACCGCCGTCTCGAGGCTCGGCGCGAGAACTTGCTAATCGAGCATGTCCGCCGCAACGGCAGTCACGCCCTGGCGCGCTCCCTGCAGCAGGCGAGCTGGCGGGAGGGGTCCTTCTGCGCTGTGGCCGGCTTCGAGCTGGGAAATCAAGAGCGCCAGGATGGGGTGCTTTGCCTCGGCGACTCCCATTCCATCATCCCTCCCTTCACCGGCAACGGCATGAGCATGGCCTTTGAATCCGTGGACCTGGCGCTGCCGCATTTGGTGGCGCATGCCGCCGGTGAGTTGGAGTGGCCGCAAGCAGTGGGGCGCATCGAGCGCGCTCTGGACAAGGCCTTCCGCACCCGTCTTGCGGCTTCGCGCTGCATCCACCCGGTGCTCTTTTGTTCGGGATCGCGCCTGCTCTTCCGGCACCTGCCGCTCAAACCGCTTCTCAAATTGATCCGCTGACCTCTTCCATCCCTTTCCCAGCATGTACCTTCACGGCCTCGCCACTGCTTCACCTTCCCATGTCTTCACCCAGGCTCAAACTTGGGATCTGCTGCAGGGGCATCCGGCCTACGAGGGCCTCAAGCCGCGCTCGCGCAAGCTGCTCGAAAAGGTGCTGACCCAGGGCAGCTCGGGCATCGAGACCCGCCAATTCGCCGAAGCCGATTTGCGCCAGGTGTTTTCGCGCGATGCGCAGGAGCTAAACGAGTCCTTTGAGGCGGCGGCGCCCGTCCTGGGTGGTGAGGCGCTCGGGAAGGCCATGGAGAAGGCGGGAGTCGAGCCGGATGGGATCGACGCGCTCTTTGTCTGCTCCTGCACCGGCTACCTCTGCCCGGGCCCGTCGAGCTACATTGCCGAGGCGGCGGGCATGCGCCCCGATACCTACCTGGCCGATCTGGTTGGGTTGGGCTGCGGGGCGGCCATCCCGACCCTGCGTGCCGCACACGGCTATGCCGCCGCCAATCCGGACCAGATCATTGCGGTGGTGGCGGTGGAGGTCAGTTCGGCGGCCTTCTTTCTCGATGACGATCCCGGCGTGTTGATCTCGCTCTGCCTCTTTGGCGATGGCGCGGCGGCCGCTATACTCGGTCAGTGCGAACCGACCACTGGCCCCGCGCTGCGCTTTGACCGCTTCGACACCCATCACCTGCCCCTGAAGCGCGACAAGATTCGTTTCGTCAACAGTGGCGGGCGATTGAAAAACCAGCTGCACCGTAGCGTGCCCGGTCACGCGGCCGAGGCGGTGAAGACCTTGTTCGAGCGTTACGGAGATGAGCCCGAACAGATCCTTGCGCACTCCGGTGGCCGCGACGTCATCGAAGCGATTGAAAGCACGTTGCCGGATTATCGTCTGACGGAGACCCGCGAGGTGCTCCGCCGCCACGGCAATCTGTCGAGCCCCTCAGTGCTCTTCGCCCTCAAGGAGCGCCTGAGCCAGCAGCCGGACGCCAGCAAACTATGGCTCACCGCCTTCGGCGCCGGCTTCGCCGCGCATTCGTGCGGGTTGGTGAAGGAGTGAAATGGAGCGGGGGGGTTTTGTCGCCCCCCCGGCCCCCAGGACCAAACCAGAGCGTGGGGGGGGCGCGAAAAGAACCCCCCCCGTGGCCAAAACCGCCCCCGGCGGGGAAGG
>JAWVYP010000147.1:0-7040 GCA_033722655.1 Akkermansiaceae bacterium
CGAAGCCATGATGAACGGCGGCGAGTGTGAAGCCTGCCAGTAAATCTGCCACTCAACAAAAGCAGGATCTGGTCTTCCACCAGATCCTGCCTTTTTGCATCTAGAGGGCATGCGATTGATGCTTCCCAGCCTCGTGAGCTTGCTGCTCGCCGCCTGCGCAACGGGTCCTCACGCCATTCCCGGACCCGCCGCAAGGGTCAGCCGGGCTGAGGCCATGCAGATCGCCGAGGCTTATGCCTCCCTCCAATGGGCACCCACCGAGGCCAACGTGCTGCATGGCCCGGATGCCGATGGCATCCACGTGCTGACCCCGGATGAAGGCTTGGCTCGACTCGGCCACATCCACGGCTGGTGGAAGTCGGGAAAAACCAACACCGGCATGCCCTACCAATGGGGCGGCTTCGACACCCCACAGCATTTCCTCGACAAGCTGAAGCAGGGTCACGCTGCCGGGGACATCGCCACCGCCGAAAAGCGCCGACTGGATGACGCGGCGGTCAGTCGTCATGCCTGCGGCATCGATTGTTCCGGGCTGGTGTCTCGCTGCTGGCGGCTGGCCCGTCACACCTCCACCGACGAACTGGCCCGCCTGTGTGTGCCGCTCAAGAGCATCTGGATGCTCCAGCCCGGCGACATCCTGCTCAAGCCGGGGCATGTGCTGCTCGTCCAGCGCTGGGATCCCATTCGCGACGCCAACGTGCTGGTCTACGAGGCGACCCTCAAGCCGAAGTGGCGGGTGCACCGGACCTCCAAGTCGCTCAGGGAAATCGAGGCGCACGGCTACCAGCCTCTGCGTTACCGCAAGATGGCCGAGTGAACCGTGCACCTGCTTCGCCATTCCAGCGGCCGCCTTGTGCCGATTCAAACCGGGCGGCAAAGCACGAAGGGCGAAACCACCAGGGCTTCGAAACGGATTTTCTCATCCCCCTCCCACTGGGCCGAGTGAAGTTCCCCGATCTTGACCAGATCGCCCCGCCTCAGCCAGGCATCCACCTGGTCGGTGTCGTTGCTGGCAAAGACCATGCCCACCTCCTCAAGCGCAAGTGAGGGATCCACGAAGTAGAGCGAGCCGTTGCGGTAATGGGCTTCGAGATAGGCCCAGCCGACCTCTCCCTTGGATTGGGCCAGCTTGTCCCTTTCGCTCATTTCTCCTCCACCAAGGATCGCATACTTCATGCGGTCTTTATCGGAGCTGTCGGAAGAAATCATAGGGTCAGGGATTTGGGGTTGCCCATACGATGGCGTCCAATCGTCCCAGGCATCAAGCCGGGAATGGCTGCGGATCAACGCTTGCCCAAGCGCTTCAATTCCTCGACCAAAACCTCCAACTGCAGGGGCTTGCCCAGAAAACCGTTCATCCCTGCCTTCCTGGCCCGTTCCCGGTCCACATCCTGCACGTTGGCAGTGAGGGCGACAATGGTCACCGGCGGCAGGCCTTGGTCCTCCTCGTGGGCCCGGATCCGGCGGGCGGCTTCAAAGCCGTCCATGACCGGCATCTGGCAGTCCATCAGGATGAAGTCGAAGTCACCCTCCTTGTAGCGCTCGACGGCCTGGCGGCCGTCTTCCGCAATCTCGATTTCGCCCGCATGCGCTTTCATCTGCAGCTCTGTCACCCGCTGGTTGACCGGATTGTCCTCCACGATCAACAACTTGCGGATGGCAAGCCCCGGTTCGCCCTCCCCATCCCCTGAGCCCGCTTCGGCGGCCCCGCCTGCAGGCAGTTCATCCTGCGGCAGGGACAGGGGAATTTTCACCGTGGCAATGGTTCCATTGCCGGGCTCGCTCTCTATCTCCAGGGATCCGCCCATCAGCAGGGCGAGCGAGCGGCTGATGCTGAGCCCCAGCCCGCTGCCACCGTGCTTGCGGGTGATGGATGCATCGGCCTGGACGAAGGGCTGCAACACCTTTTCCAGCTCCTCCCCACTCATGCCGACTCCGCTGTCCTCGATCCTGAACACCAGGAGTTCCCGCCCGTGCAAGTCCTTGGCCAGGGCCAGGCTGCAGTTCACGCGACCTGCTTCGGTGAACTTGAGCGCATTGGAAACCAGGTTGAGAAGCACCTGCTGCACGCGCTTGGAATCCCCGTTCACTTCCCTGGGAACGGCAGCATCCACGCTTTCCATCAATTCAAGGCCCTTCTGCCTGGCCTGCAGTGAGCACATGGCGACCACCCTGCTGAGCAGGGCAGCCGGATCGTAGGTGATTTGTTCGATCTCCACCGCCCCCGCCCGGATGCGCGTGAGATCGAGGATGTCATTGACCAGCTCCATCAGGGTCTTGCCGCAATCGGCAATCGTCCGGGCATATTCCCTCTGCCGCTCGTCGAGTTGCGTCGCCAGCAACAATTCGGACATGCCGATCATGCCGTTCATCGGGGTGCGGAGCTCATGGCTCATGGTCGCCAGGAACTGTTCGCGGGCTTTAACCATGTTCTCGGCCTCGTGCCGGGCCGTGGCGTGGGATTCCATGGCCTGCTTGAGTTCGGAGCGCATGCGGACCTGCTCGGAGACATCGACGCACACCCCCAGCATTCTCACCGGCTTGCCTTGCTCGTCGCGATGGACCTGCCCCACCGCCTGTACGGTGGGGTGGTCCTGGCGCGCGGTGCGGTACTCGATTTCATAATCCACCCCCTGGTCAATCGAGTTCCGCAAGGCCTCCCGAGCCCTGGGCAGGTCATCGGGATGGGTGGCCCTGTGGAAGTCGCCGATCTCGCCGCTGAACTCATTGCGGCGCACACCGAAGAGCTCGAACATCTGCTCGTTCCAGGTCAGCTGGTTGCTCTCGATGCGCCAGTCCCAGATGCCGACATTGCCCGCTGCGGTAGCCTGACTCAGGCGTTCCTCGACAATGGCCATTTCGCGCTGGGCCTCCTGCAGGCAACGCCGGTCCTCGACTTCCTGGGTCACATCCAGCGAAAAGGCAATGATGCCGCCAATGCTGCCATCGGACTTGCGCCAGGGGTGGATTTCCCATCTCAGATATTGAACGGTACCGTCCTTGCGTTGGAAGCAATCGTCACCACCGGAGATGAATTCACCGGCAAGCCCTTTCTGGTGGGCATCCTTCCATTCCGCCATGTCGTGGATTTCAGGAAAAACATCATAATAGTGCCGCCCAGGCAGGTCCCCCCGCAGGCCGAACTGCTCCATCCAGCGCCGACTGGCCGCCAGGAAGCGGAGTTGCGCATCGAAGATCGCGATGGCCGCCGGGGCATGCTCCACAAACAATTCATTGATGCGCGTCTTCTCGTCCGCCTCCTGGTGGTATTTTTCCATCAGGCGCACGGCACGTCCGTGGCTGCGGTGCAGGGCGAAGAGGATGACCGCCAGCAGGGTGCTGAGCGTGATGCCAAAATAAAGGAAACTGGTCTGCTCCCGGCTCTCGAGCTTGCTCACGAACTTCGGCGTGGCCCAGCTGTGGATCAGCCAGGTGCGGCCCGCGTAAGTCCATTCGACAACCTGATTGATGGAAGTTTTCTCCCAGTCCCCTTTGAGCACGCTGTGGATCAGCCGCTCCGGCTGTTTCTTTTCGTCATAGACCTGGAATGCGATCTCCTCGCTCTTCGCCGGCAGACTGAGGATGTCCTCGCCGATCATCGGTGCATAGACCGCATCGATGAATGCGGCACGACGGTCCGCCACCGTCTCGAGCTTCATGTCCATGCGGTAGCGCGGAATGATGAGCAAGAATCCGGGCGTTTTCTCGTCATCCTGGACGAGGGAAATGATTCCCGTCACTTGGGGCTCTCCACTATCGCGGGCCTTTTCATAGGCCTCGCGCCGGTTCTGTTCGCTGCCAATGTCGAGCCCGAGGGCCGTGCGGTTGCGCTCGATGGGCTCGATCCGGTCGATCACATAAGACAGGTCCGCTGGCGGTTCGACCCCGCCCACGGTCTTGTATTCGAAGGCTTCACCCCGAGTGCGCTCGAACTCCTCCATTTTGGCTTCTCGATCCTCGGCATTCACCGGCACAATGGTCCCGATGCCCAGAATGCCCGGCGCCGTCTCTTTGAAGGGAATGCTCAGGACGTAGCGCCGCCACTCCTCGGCACTTACCTCATCGGATCCATTGAGATGGCCGACCCCACCGTAGAGCACCGTTTCGTAGGACTTGAGACGGGCCGTAATGTCCTCCATCTGAGCATCCACCAGGCGATCAAAGCGAGCCGCATCCGCCTCCATGGCACTTTCCTTGAGGGCGTGGTAGCCATAGAAAGTCACGCCAAGGCCCGCCAACTCGACAAGGATGGCCAATGGCAGAGCAAATGAGATCAGGGAAGGTTTCAGAGGCCAACAATTTGATAGATTCCCCATCGTGCCGCAAGCCCACAAGCCCAATGGGCCATCTCTATAAACTTGCCCCCTGCCATCCGATGGCTCTAGGGTATTTCGGTCGAATCCCATTCCGGCAACGAGATCCATCCTCCCCCAAACATGGCCAATCGGAAACCCAGACTGAGCCAGTCCTTGCGCGAACTCGGGGAGATCCACGTCAACGATTGGGAGCTTCCCGAATTCCTCAACAAGGACATCACCGAGCTCGAGATCAGCAGGGCCGTACAGCGACTGGGCCAGGTCCAAGTCACGGACTGGGACCTCAAGGACGTGGTTCCGGCCCTGCAGAAACTGGCCAAGAAGGAGGTCGACATCGTCAGCCTCCTCAAGAATGCGGCCAACTACAAGATCAACGACTGGGATGTCCGCAAGGCCCTGCTTAGTTCCAGGGCCAAGGCCAACGAACTCAGCAAGCAGGAGGTCGAGGCGATCAGTAAGCGGCTCCAAAATTATCTGCGCTACATGGTCGATCAACTGGTCGATGAACCCGAATACGCCAACATCGTGGTCGAGGAGCTCGCGCCCCAGGTGCTGCGTTTCCGGGTGATGCTCAAGCAACGCGACCTGTCCATGTTCATCGGCATGAACGGCTACACGGCCAATCCGGTCCGCCGCATTCTCAAGGAAACGGCCCTGCAGGCCGGAATCTGCGCCATCCTCCAGATCCAGACCCACGAGGAAGCGGCCAGGGAAGACGGCGTCTGATGCCGCTCAGAAACCGTCGATGGACTCTTCTTCCTCTGCCTCAGGCTCATCCGGCTCGCCATCGATTTCGAGTCCGGTGAGTTTCTGCACCACTTGGCGGAGGCGGTCACTCCACAGTCCCTCGCTTGCCCTGTACTTGTTGTAGAGCAACTGGAACTGGCTGAAAAAGACCAGGCAGAAGAGGATCACCAGCAACCAGTGGATGACCGCCAGGCATACGCCGGGCGCATCGAGCTTGCGACGATAGGCGTAGTAGGGAGGACAGGCGATGCAGCGATAGGCCAACCAGAGATTGGGACCGGGAACCAGCATCAGCAGGATCATCCACGACCTCATTCCGAGGTTGATTAGGCGCAGGGAGAGAAACATCAGCAGCAGGACCAGCCAGACCCACGGAATGACCGGCTCCACCTTGGATGACAGGGTCTCGCCCATGTAGGCCGACAAACGACCCCAGGCAATCGGCCACAGCCAGACCCAGGCGGCGGCCATCAGGGGAAGCACGACCAGGACCGCCAGACGGCCGACCCCGGGAGCCCTCTTCGGATCATCCATGAACTTGGACATGGCGCGCTTCTGCTTGCGCAGCAGTGTCGACTCCATGGGCGGGGGCGGAGGAACCGTGGGGCGCGACGGCTCGGTCTTAATGACCCCACTCTGGTAGAGTCCCTGCACGCGCCCGGCTTGCACCCATTTTTCCATGCCCTCGCGCCAGACCATGTCGAGGCGGGGGTGCAGACTGCCGTCCTCGGCCATCTGCTTGAGATCACTGTATTCGATGGGACCCAAGCGGTCGCCCTTGCTGGTGTAGAACCAGCCAACGCCTTCGTCACTGTCGTCCTCGGGCCCGAGAGCCGGCTCCTTGACCGGAATCGCCGCGGCAGGCTTGTTCTTTTTGGCTTCCTTGGCTCTCGCCGTCTCCTCGGCTTTCTTGGCCTTGGCGGCTTCCTCCTGCTTGTGGGCCTTTTCCTCCTCGAGCTTGCGCTTCTCTTCGGCCTCGCGCTGCTCCTCGGCTTGGCGTTGCTCCTCGGCCTTGCGTTGCGCTTCCTGCTTTTCAAGAGCCTCGGCTTTCCGGGCCTGCTCGGCCTCTTTCTGAGCCCTGGCCGCTTTTTGCTTCTCGGCTTTCTCAGCTTCCTCCTGCTTCTCTTCCTGCTCGCGCCGAAGCAGGGCTTCCTGGGCCTCGTTGGCACGCGACTCGGCTTCCTCGCGCGCCCGGGAGGCGGCGGATGCTTTCTCTTCTTCCTCCTGACGGGCTCGGGCGGCGGCAGAGGCCTTGGCCTCCTCCTCCTCGCGTGCCTTGGCCGCAATCGCCGCCTTGCTCTCCTCCTGCTCACGGGCTTCGGCGGCCTTGCGCTTGGCTTCCTGGGCCTGCTCCATGGTGGCGGCGGCATCGCGCTTGGCGCGCTCCACCTCCTTGGCCAGCTCCTCGAGCTCGGCCTGGGCCTTCTTGCGGGCTTGCTCCTGGGCCTGGATTTCTTCCTCCGAAGCACTCTGCTGAAGCTGCTTGGCGCGCTCGGCTTCTTGTTGCAGGCGGCGCTCCTCCTGGGCAATGCGCTCCTCCTCCTGCTTGCGCTTGGCCTCGGCCTCCGCCATCGCCTTGCGCGCCATGGCCTCGGCTTCCTCGGCTTCCCGCACCTTGGCCTCGGCGGCCTCGCGAGCCTTGGCGGCCTGGGCCGCCCGGTTCTGCTCCTCCTCGAGTTTCCTGGCCGCTTCTGCGGCCATCTCCTCCATCTGCTTGCGCTCCTCCTCGGCCTGGGTGCGCAAGGCTTCGAGTTTGCGGGCTTCCTCCGCAGCCAAGCGTTTCGCCTCTTCCAGTTGGGCCGCCTGTTCCTTGAACTCGACGATGGCCTGCTTCTCGGCCTTTTCGCGTTCCATCGCGGCCTGGGCCGCACGAGATTCCTCGCGCTTGCGGGCCTTGGCTGCCATGGCGGCGCGGCCTTCTTCCTCCATCCGGGATCTTGCCGCCTCCTTGGCTTTGGCCTCTTCCTCCTCGCGGGC
>JAWVYP010000148.1:0-6967 GCA_033722655.1 Akkermansiaceae bacterium
CATACTTCCATCGTTATTGTCGGGTCATGGCATTAGTCTCACTGCGGCGTTCAAGGTGGTCTGGGTGGTTGTTTTGATGACCTCAACCATCATGGCGCTCTTTGGTGCCTTGGAGCTCTCGGGACGAAGTAAAACCATTACTGCAATCGGAGTCGTGTATTTCCTTTTGGGCGCCTTTCAGGTGCTAGTGATCGCGCGGATGTTTCTTAGTTGATTGCAAGCGATCGATTCACCCGCCCTTCACCCCCAGCAACAAAAACGGGGCGGGTTTCTGGGTGCCGAGCATGGCGTATTTCGCAACGCGCCAGCCTTTCTCTGGAAGAGCACTGAACCACTTCTCCACGGCTTCCGCCTCGATCGCACCGGCTTCATGGCCGGGGTAGCAAATGACCGAAAGTCCACCTTCGGCTTCGATGATCCCGGTCGCCGCTTCGAGGGCTTTGAGGGTTTCGTCCGCTTCGGTGGTGAGGGCGTGATCCTCGCCGGGGAGGTAGCCGAGATTGAAGGCCACGGCGCGCACGCTTTCGGGCTCCAGGTCCTCGGCCATCCGGGCGTGTGACTTGAGGTGGCAGGTGATGCGCGAGTCAAAGCCGGCGTGTTTGGCGAGGGCTTGGGTCTCGCGGATCGCCGCCTCCTGGATGTCATAGGCAATAACCTTGCCTTCCTCACCGACCAAGGCCGCGAGGAACATGGTGTCATGGCCGTTGCCGCAGGTGGCGTCGATGACGCTGTCGCCCTTGCGGATGACATCGCTGAGAAGAAGGTGGGCAAGCTGGGTTGGGCGGGGTGGTTGCATGTCAGCCTTCGAATTTGCGGATGTCGTAATGGGGGTGAGCTTCCTCGCCGTCAACCAGCCAGGCCGCGAGTTCCTTGGCGATGCCGGGCGCATAGAGGCTGCCCTTGGAGCCGAGCGCATTGAACATCCATTGCTCATTGCCAATAGGCCCGATCAACGGCTGGCTGCGGCGCAGGATGGGCCGGATGCCGGCCTCGTGATCGATGATCTCGAATTCCGGCCCGCCGAGTTGGTTGGCCAGCATCTTGACCTTTTGGCGGCCCTCCTCGGTGGGTTCCTCGTCGAGTGGGTCCCACTCGTAGGTGGCGCCGACCCGGAAGCGTTGCTCACCGATGGGAATCAACCAGCCACCCGCACCGGTGCGGATCGTGTTCTCCGGCCAGTTGGCCTGGACGGTGAGGATCTCTCCCTTGGCGCAGCGGTGGCTGCCGTAGCGTTCGGTCATCAGTCCCACCGCGCCATCGCACCAGACGGTGTGTTTGGGCGCGTCATCAAAGTCGACCTCGCCTTTTTTGTAGCAGTCGTGTCTGGCGAAGAACTCGCGCGAGGCGTCGAGAAAGTTCCGGGTGTCGAGGCGGCCACCGCTGTGGAGTATGATGCGGCCGCGCCAGTCGGAGCCGACCATGGGAGTGGGGCCCTCGGTGATCCACTGCATGACCTCGGGCAACTCGGCCTTGGCTTGCATCTTGTCCCAGTTTTTTTCGCTGTCGGCAAAGCGGATGATGGGCAGGGGGTGCCAGAAGGTGGCATCCAGGGTTTGCTCCGCACTGGCGTAGGCCTCCATTGCCTGCGGCAGGAAGGTGGTGATCTGCGGGCTGGGTTCGAAGTTCTTGCCGGTGACCGGATTGATCAGTCCGGCGGCAACCCGCGAGCTGCCACCCTCTTCGCGGTCGATGAGAGTGAAGGGAAACTCGCGCTGCCACAGCTCCCAGGCCAGGCAGGTGCCCGCCAGGCCCTGGCCGACGATTGTGAAGCTGCGCTCACTCATCACCCTCGGCATGACCTCCGGCATGCCCCTTGGGCATCAACTCCACATTCGGGTCCTGCCACTGCGAGTCGTAGCCCTTGGCGTAGTTGAAGAGCTGGCGATGGAGGTAGGGCTCGAAGGCCTCGCGCTTCTCCTTGGGCAGGCTGAGGAAGATGGCGTCGTTGAGTCCCCGGGTGAGCTTCTGCATCATCTTGAGCGTCAGCCGCCGTCCCTTGCGACCCTTCTGGACCTGTTTGTGGTTGAGCTGGGCGAAGGAGTGTGCCGCGGCCTTGACCAGATCGTGGTTACTCAGACCCCAGCGGGCCATGAGGGCATCGAGCGGTTGGGTGCCGTGTTCGCGGGAGAGGTCGTCCATGGGCAGGATGGTGGAGATAGTCGGGAAGCCGCGACAACACAAAACGCAGGATTGGGCCGAATCCAGCCGTCTTGGGGGTTGCCTTTCGGCCCTGAGGCGCTATATCCCGCGGCAATGAAATGTATTTTCCTGCTGCTTGCCCCGCTTGCCTTCTTCGGCGCCTCCTGTGAGCGCCATGATTTCGAGGAAACGAGGAAGCTCCACGAGCATGGAGACCACGGCAAGGCTCACGGCGATGAACACGCCAAGGACAAGTCTCACGACTGAGCCTGCTTGCGACTGAAGCTCAGGTAGCACTCACCGGTATCCGCGTCGGCCTCGAATTCGCGGATTTCATAGTGGCAGGATTGAGGCAGGTATTCGCCCGGGATGCCGGTGGCCGTGGGAGAGTCCTTTCCGCCCAGGATCGTGTGGCCAGCCCAGGTGAGCTTGAATTCATCGATGGCATCGAGTTCGGCCAGGGCGCGGATCAGCTGACCTCCGCCCTCGCAGTGCAGATGCTCCACGCCGAGATCCTCCCTCAGGGTCTTGAGAAAGTCGGCCAGTGAACCCTCGTGCACCTGGAGCCGGTCTCCCTGGGAGCCGCGGTAAGCCTCGGTGGCGAGCATGTGGATGTCGCCGCCCCCAGTGGAGAAAATGGGGTGGTCGTCCTGCATCTCACCGTGGCGCGAGACGATGCAGCGCAGCGGTTGGATCTCCTGATCCTCGACGCGCATGGTCATGCGATCGGTGTCGACCGTGCCCCGCCCGACCAGCAGGGCATCGGCCCCACAGCGCAATTTCCTGAGGAGTTGGAAGTCCTTCTCGGAGGTCCAATCCGAGGGGCGATGGTCCCGTGAGGAAATCTTGCCGTCGGCCGAAATGGCCAGATTGGTCGAAATCCAGGGTCGCTGCATGACGGCAGCATGGGCCCCGAATCACCGGGATTCAAGGCCTCCGGCGATTTTGGGGGGCATCCCGCCCTTGCCAAATCGCGCGCAAGGGTGCATGGAGGTTCATCTTCCCGCATCCGGCGGATCCCACCATGACCCTGGAAATCGCACTCACGTTGATCGTGATTGCCCTCACGTTGACGGCCTTCGTCCGCGAGTGGGCCGGTCCCGATGTGATCGCGATCACCGTTCTGGTCCTGGTGGTGGCCCTCGGGCTGATCTCGCCCGACGAAATGCTTTCGGTCTTCAGCAACGAGGCTCCGCTGACCATTGGCGCGCTCTTCATCATTGGCGGCGCGCTGGAGCGTTCCGGCGCAGTGGACCGCATCGGCAAGATGCTGCGCGACCGCCTCTCGGGCAACGCACGGGTCGCCATCTTCGCCTTCTCGCTGGTCTCGGCCTTCTTTAGCGCCTGGATGAACAACACGGCGATTGTCGCCATCCTCTTGCCGGTGACCCTCGGCTTTGCCCGCTCCAAGGACATCCCCGCTTCCAAGCTGCTGATGCCGCTCTCCTACGCCTCGATGATCGGTGGCTGCTGCACGCTGATTGGCACCTCCACCAACCTGCTGGTCAACGGTGCCCTCAAGGACTTGGGTGGCCCCGGAACGGAGCCTCTTTCCATGTTCGAACTCGCTCCGGTCGGCCTGCCTATGGCCGTGGCAGTCATCGGCTACATGGCCATCATCGGTCCCAAGGTGATCCCGACCCGCTCGACCATCACCGGCTCGCTCGAAATCGACCACCGCACCACCCAGCTCTACCACCTGCTGGTCGGTGCGGATTCCCCAATTGTCGGCAAGAAGCTCATCGACACCGAACTCGGCAACCGCGATGCCGGCATCCACGTCATGGAAATCCGGCGCCAGGGCACCCGCCTGATGCTGCCCGTGACCGATGTGGTCATTGAGCCCAATGACCGCTTCATGGTGGCCTTGCACCGACGCCGGGGTGGGGCGGCCAAGTCGAGCGAACTCTTCGAGTCCATCGGCGCCGAACTGCTATCCCAGGTCCAAGGCATCGTCTCCGAACTCGTGATCCGCGAGGAGTCCGACCTGGTCGGCCGCTCGCTGGCCAAGACCGACTTCCGCCAGCGCTACAACAGCGTGGTCCTGGCCGTGCACCGAAGTGGTCTCAACATCACCAGCCAGATTGCCGAGCTCCCGCTCGAAACCGGTGACACCCTGCTGGTGATCACCGCCCGCAACAACCTCGAGATCCTTGAGAAGACGCGCGACTTTGTGCTGACCGATACGCCGGACGAGTCGCCCATGGAGGCGACGCGGGAACACAAGCCCCTGCACGCCAAGTTTGCCTGGACCGCGCTGATTGCCGTGGTGCTGACGGCCTCCGTGACCGATTTCCTGCACCGGATGTATCCGGGAATTCCCAAAGTGCCCATCCACTACGCGGCGATGATCGGCGCACTCGCTCTGTTGTGGTTGCGGGTGATGAAACCGCGTGAAGCCTATTCCAGCATCGACTGGACGGTGCTGCTCATGCTCTATGGCCTGCTCGGGCTGGGCATCACCATGCAGTCGACGGGGACGGCCGAGTGGCTGTCCAAGGGTTTGGTCGGCTTTATTCAAAGCTTCCTGCCCGAACACCTGATCCCCATCGTGATGCTGTGGTTGATCTTCCTGCTGACCATGATCCTCACCGAGATGCTCTCCAACAACGCGACGGCGGTGATGATGATTCCCATTGCGGTCACCATGGGTGTGGAATTGGAGGTTGACCCACGACCGCTCATCATTGCGGTGACGCTGGCGGCATCCTGCGCCTTCTCCATGCCCATGGGGTATCAGACCCACATGATGGTCTATGGACCCGGTGGCTACCGCTTCACCGACTTCCTGCGCGTCGGCTTGCCGCTTAACCTGATTTGCTGGGTCATCGCCTGTTCGATGATTCCGCTGTTCTGGTCATTTTAGGGTCAGGCCTTGGAGCCGACCTGCAGATCCACGGTGAGATCCTCGCCGAGTTGCTCGATGGCGGATTGCAGCGCATCCAGGCTGTCATCCATGCCGACGGCCACCGTCCCCTGGGCACGGAACATGGGGTGGCCACTCATGGGTGCACTCTCCAGGCCGGTGGAGAATTCCTCGACGTTGCCACCTGCCTCGGAAATGGCGGTGGTCAGTTCGCGCACGATGCCGGGCCGGTCATTGCCCATGACTTCGATGCGCACGGTGCGCTTGGTGAGTGATTCGGTGCTCGATTCGCGGGCGATCTGGATGTTGATGCCGGCCTTGTTGAGGGCGGCCTCCAGGCCATCGACCTGATCCTCGGGGCATTGGATGCGGGCGATGCCGGCGAACTGACCGGCGAGGCGGGCCATGCGGCTTTCCAGCCAGTTGCCGCCGTGGTCGGCGACGGTCTGGGCCAACTGGTTGACAAGGCCCTGGCGGTCGGGTCCGAGGATGGTGATGATCAGATCACAATTCATGCCCATGATCTGAGCAGACCCCAGAGCGCTTGCCAACGACAATGCGCGCTTGCCGCCGACCCCTCGGAATGAGAAGGATGGAAGACGTCATGGCACACGACCAACCTTTCGACATGCTCTTCGAGACCTTCGGGCGAATGCCCCTGGCTCACGCCGAGGTGGTCAACCGCGAGGCACGTGACCAATTGGTGCGCGCACTCGACGTGCCGCTCAATCGCCATGGCAGCTGCATCCTGCTGCGGGCCCCGCGTGCCGGCCACGGCAAGACGCACCTGCTATCGCGCATCCGCCACCGTTTCACTGCCAGTCATGAGACGGTTCTCTTGAGGGCCTCGCGCGGTTATGAAATTGACGCCTCCACGGTGCTCGAGGACGTGGTGCGCCATTTGCTCGAGGAGCATCCGGGTCCCTTGGGACTGACGCGCATGGACGTCCTCGCCCGCCGCACGCTGGCTTCGGCCCTGGTGCCGCTGGTGGAATCCGGCGAGGTGCCTTGTGAAGACCGCCAGGCTGCCGTCGATGCCCTGCGCAAGGATCCCCTCGGAACTTTTGACTTTCATGATCCCGAGGCAGTGACCGCGCAGTGGGCGCGGGAGAGTTTTCCGGCCCTTCGCGAGCGCTTGCTGCCAAGCCTGACCCAGGCCTGTGATCTACCGGCGCGCGACCTGATTTTCTGGATCGAGCTGCTCTTCCAGCATGCTTCCGCGCCGCTCCAGGATCATCGCCGTCACCGCATGCTCGAGGAGAAGGCCCTCTCCACCTCCGGTGGCGATGCCGCGGTGGTGTCGCGGCTCGAGGCCCTGTTGGCGCTGATGTGCATGGGCAAGCGCGTGGTCCTGATTGCCGACGACCTGGAGGGTTTCACCTCGGATCAGGGAGAAGCGCTGAAATTCGCCACCCTGGTGGTTTCCTTGCGGCAGTCGGTGCCGCGCTTGGATGTGCTGATTTCGCTCAACCGCGATGTCTGGGAGAATGTCTTCGTTCCCTGTTTGAGTGACGGCTTGGCAGACCGGCTTTCGGAACGGCTGGTCGAACTCAAGGGGCTGAGCGAGGAAGAAATGCTGGCCCTGCTCGAGTCCCGGGTTCCAGGTGAAGGAGCCGGCCTGCTGGAATCCATCGATCGCGACAAGGCCGGGACTCATGCCCGGGGATTGATCCGTGAGGCGCGCGAAATTTGGGAGAAGTCGCAGGATGAAATTTCACCCATTGGAGCCAAGTCGGAGTCCCAGGATGACGATTATGCCGCGGTGAAGCCGAAGTCGGAGGCGCCCAGGGTGATGCCGGTTGCAGCTCCCAAGCCAGAACCCGAGCCAGAACCCGAGCCAGAACCCGAGCCGGAACCCGAGCCGGAACCCGAGCCGGAACCCGAGCCGGAACCCGAGCCGGAACCCGAGCCGGAACCCGAGCCGGAACCCGAGCCGGAACCCGAGCCAGAACCCGAGCCAGA
>JAWVYP010000149.1:0-6906 GCA_033722655.1 Akkermansiaceae bacterium
AGGGTGTCGCCGGCCTTGCGCTGGGTGGTGGTCTGCTCGGGATCGCTTTGGGCGATCTTGACTCCCACCAGGATGAGGGCGAGGACGGCGGCAATGGACCATAGAATGATGACCTGTCGTTTGCTCATGGGTTGGATTGCGTTGGGATGGGGTGGTGGCTTGGGACTCAGCGCGCACCGGTGGAGATCCGGCGCTGGATGAGCAGGGAGATGCCGACCAGCAGGACGAGGGCTGGCATGACGCCGACGTTGAGGAGAATGATGCGGCCCTGGAGTTCGTCCTTGCGGCGTTGCAGGTCCTTGCGCAATTCGCGGATCTGTCTGGCGGTCTTGACCCGCTCGTCCTGAAGTCGCTGCAATTCGGCCAGTTCCTCCGGGTTCAGAAGCGGCTGATTGCCACGGGATTCCCGGACGCGCAGCTCGTTGAGGCGTTGGAGGTCGGCTTCCTGCTTGGCGATGAGCTTGGCCTCCCGCTCACGGACGTCCTCCTCGATCGCATCCTCCATCTCCTTGATGCGGGTAAAGGGCCGCCGGGTGGAGGCGCGTGAGCGCGAGCCGATGAGGTGCTTGGAACCCACGCTGTGCTCGACCAGATTGAGCAGTAGGGAGGAGTTGCCATTCCTGGGTGTGGCAATGCGACGCCCTGCCATTTCCTGCAGGCGGTAGGCGAACATGTCGTAGAAGACATCGATGTCGGTGATAACGAAGACATTGCCCGTGGCAGTGGCCTGTTTGAGTGGCTCTTCTCCATCGCTTGCGCCCTCGGGAGCTCCCGCAGGGAAGGCGGTGGGAAACTCGCCGAAGAGGTGCACCATCAGGTCCTGGCGCTTGTTGGCCGGAGTGACGTCGTCGGCATCGATCTCGAGGTTGGCGGCCTTGATGCTATCGACAAAACCGGCCTTCTTCGAGGAACGCATCAGGGATTGGTAGCCGAGCTTGGAGTTCCCTTTGCGGTGGATGCCGCCGGGCAGGTAGAGCATCACGGAGGGCAGGTCGCGCGTGACCACACTGTCCTTCTGGGGCATCGCCTCGTTGGGCAGGTCGAGCACGGCGTAGCCGACCCGATCGGGGCCGAAGACGGTCTTGTAGTTGGGGTCGGCAAGCACCAGTCCGGATTCAAATTCCACCCCCCAGGCATCGAGGAGTTTCGGCAGGGTCGAGGTCGTGGGCATGGAGCCCATCATCTGGGGATTGCCGCCGCCAAGGATCTGGGCGGTGATGGAGTAGGCATCGAGGCAGGCAATCACCGTGCCGCCGCGCAGCAAGTACTGGTCGATGGCGTATTCGGTGGCTGGCGTGATGCCAGCTGGATGGAAGACAATCAGGGTCTTGATTTCATCCGGATCGATTTCGGTGGTTCCCAGCGGCAGGTCCACCACCCGGTAGGCCTGCTGGAGCTCCTCATAGATGACCCAGGGGGGACTCGGGCGCTGGCCCAGGACTGGCTGGTCCATGTTGCCTTTCAGGTCGATGCCGGAGAGAATGCCGATCACCGGTTTTTCGCTGGTGCTTACCGCGGCAATGCGGCTGGAGATCTGGTATTCGAGCATGGTTTCCTCGATCATGGGCCATAGCCCCCTTGGCTCGAGCAGCTCCAGGGTCGCCGTCTTGTCGAGGGAGGAAATGGCGATCCCATAGTAGAGATTTTGCTCATTGAAATGGATGCCGGTGATGCCGTCGAGGAGTGCCAGGTCTTCTTCCTCGGTGTCGGGTTCGGGATCGTAGTGTTCGACGCGCAGCATGCCCTCGGAGTGGTTCTCGTATTCCTGGAGCAGGTCATCGAGGCGGCGCATGTGCAGCTTGGTTTCCTCGCGCATCAGGTCGGAGTCCCGGCTGGCGTAGTAGCGGATCACCACCGGGGTATCGAGCTCCTCGAGGATGGCCTTGGTACCATCGGTGAGGGTGTAGATGTTGTTTTCGGTAAAGTCGATGCCGCGGCTGGCCTGGGGGCTGAGCAAAACCAGCCAGTTGGCGAGCAGGGTGATCACGACCAGGGCGGCAACACCGAGGGCGGCGCGGGTCATGGGGCGGGTGGTTTTCATGTCAGGAAAATGCTGAGAGCTGGAAGTTGAAAACAGAAAGGGTTCAGGCGCGTCGCGCGGAAAGGATGGCGCTGGTGCCCAGTAGGCAGGAGCCGGTCACGGTTCCAAACCAGACGAAGTCCTGCAGGCTCAGGAAGCCACGGTACAGGGACTCCGCTTGATCCCAGATGCTCAGCGCGGTCAGGGCCTCGATCAGGGTCGGGTGAACGGCTTTCCTCATTTCACGGATGAATTCCTCGTAACCGCAGAGAACCATCACCGTGCAGGTGAACACGGCGACGATGAGGCAGATGACCTGGTCGCGGGTAAAGGCGGAGACCAGCATGGTCACGGCGAGGAAGGTGCCACAGACCAGCAGGCTGCCCACGTAGCCGGCAAGGATGGCGCCATTGTCGGGCTTGCCGAGGTAGTTGACGGTGATGACGATGGGAAAGGTCAGCAGCAGGGCCACCAGCCAGACGGTGATGGCGGCGAGGAACTTGCCGAAAATGGCGTTCCAGGTGGTGACGGGGAAGGTGCCCAGCAACTCGATGGTGCCGTTGCGCTGTTCGTCGGACCACAGGCGCATGCCGACGGCGGGCACCAGCAGCATGAAGATCCAGGGATGGAAAAAGAAGAAGCTTCCTCGCAGGGAGGCGTCTCCGATCCCGATGAAGTTGCCGAAGGTGAAGGTTAGCGCCATTGAGGCCAGCAGGAAGACGATGATGATGGCGTAGGCGATGGGCTGGGTGAAGTAGCTCTTCAGCTCGCGCTTGTAGATGGTCAGGGTCGGCATGGCTTTCTTGGAAAAAATCTGAACTCTGAACTCTGAACTTGAATCAGGCGGCTTGGTCGGTGTCGCGGCTGGTGAGGCTGCGGAAGAGCTCGGTGAGATTGCCCCCGGGAGCGCGCTTGTGGAGTTCCTTCGGCGTGCCGTCGGCGACGATGCGCCCCTGGTCGACGATGACCGCCCGGCTGCAGGCGGCATCGACCTCCTCGAGGATGTGGGTCGAGAAGAGAATGGCCTTGCTCTTGCCGAGGCGCTTGATGAGCTGGCGGACCTCGTGCTTCTGGTTGGGATCGAGGCCGTCGGTGGGCTCGTCGAGGATGAGGACCTCGGGATCGTGGAGCAGGGCCTGGGCAAGGCAGGTGCGGTGGCGGTAGCCCTTGGAGAGGGTGTCGATGGACTGGTGGGCGACGCTGTCGAGAAAGCAGGTGTCGATGGCCTTATCCACCGCTTCCTTGCGGCCCTTGCCGCGCAGACCGCGGATCTCGGCGCAGAAACGGAGGAAGCCGACCACGCTCATGTCCGGATAGAGGGGGGCGGATTCCGGCAGGTAGCCGACCTTGCTCTTGGCGGCGGTGGGCTCGTCGATGATGGAAATGCCGCAGACTCTGGCGTCGCCCGAACTCGGTGGGAGGAAGCCGGTGATCATGCGCATGGTGGTGGATTTGCCGGCGCCGTTGGGACCGAGGAATCCGAGCACTTCGCCCTTCTTCACGGTGAAGGAGAGGCCGTCGACGGCAGTCTTGGAGCCGAAATGCTTGGTGAGTTCTTCGACTTCGATCATGGCATGGGGTTTTGAAGGTTTTCGCGCGCGAAAGCGACACCGGCGCGCTCCATTTGTTTGTGAAATATCAGCGCTCTTGGCAATGGGCGAAGTGGAGTTTTCGGTCCGCGCCGCTTGCCACTGGCGGGACCGCGTGCATGGTGGGGTGGATGTCGGCCATCGAAATTCCCACCCAGTGCGGCGTGATGCTACTGCCGGACTGCACCCTGTTTCCGCACGGCGGGCTGCCCTTGCGCATCTTTGAGCCGCGCTACCGGACGATGCTCGAGGACGCGCTCCAGGGCGACTGCGTGTTTGCCGTGGCCCGCCTTAACGGGGACGAGGACCGGGATCTGGCCGATGTGGTGTCCCCCGTGGGCACGGTCGGTCTGATCCGCGCCAGCCGCGAGGCCGATGACGGCACCTCCCAACTGCTGCTCCACGGAGTGCTGCGGGTGCGCTTCAAGCAGTGGCATGAGGACAAGGAGTATCCCACGGCCACCATCGAGCCCCTGGCCAGCCACTTCGAACCCGAGGACCAGGCCGAGGCGGCGATGAAGACCCTGCGCGCCGCCGTCGAGGACGCGGTAATCAGTTTGCCCGATGAAGTCCAGGCTGGCGTGTTCGACCTTCTCGATCAGGCCGATGAACCCGGCCTGATGGCCGACATCATCTGCCAGCAGTTTGTCCACGACCCCGACCTGCGTCAGCAACTGCTCGAGACCGAGTCGGTGGGCGAGCGAATCCCCATGATCTGCGACTTCCTGGCGAAGGCGGGCGGGGAGCAGTAGCGCCACCCATCTGACAAAAACGTCACCAGGAAGGGATTCCTCGCGACCGGCAGGTGGGGGCAGTTTATGGACGCCCTCAAAGAGTGGCGTTCATGAGATGAAGATTGAAATCATCACCGACACCTTCCGCCCGGATGTCAACGGGGTCGCCATGACACTGGGTCGCCTGACGGATGGATTGAAGGCCCGGGGCCACCGGGTCCACGTGCTGCACACCGGCAGCGAGCCTGCTTCCGGAGAACGTTCGGCCCGATCCCTGGCGATGCCGGGCTACCGCGAGGTGCGCGTCGGCCTGCCCAAGCCCTTTGAATTGCGCCAGCGCTGGGAGCGCAAGCGGCCGGATGTGATTTATGTGGCCACCGAGAGCCCGCTCGGCAAGTCGGCGCTGAAGTCGGCGAAGGCACTGGGCATTCCAGCGGTCACCGGCTTTCACACCAACTTCCATCACTACATGGAGCGCTACGGCATGCCCGGCATGCAGTCCCTGGCCAGGTCCTACCTGCGCAAGTTCCACAACCGCGCGCAGTGCACCATGACCCCTTCACCGGGCATGGTCGATGAACTTGAACAACTCGGCATCGAGAAGGTCGAGTTGCTCGGCCGCGGGGTGGACACCAAGCTGTTCTCGCCCTCGCGCCGCTGTGAGAGCCTGCGCGCCGAGTGGGGTGTCGACCCGGAAACCCCGGTGGCTGTCATCGTGGGTCGCGTTGCCGCGGAAAAGAACCTGCAGCTCGGCATGCAGGCCTTCGAGCGCATGCGCAAGGTGTTTCCCGGCATGGCTTGCGTGCTCGTCGGCGACGGGCCGGTCAGGAAGAGCCTCGAGCAGAGTCACCCGTGGGTGAAGTTTGCCGGGATGCGCAGCGGTGAGGATCTGGCCCGCCATTACGCTTCGGCGGACATCCTGCTGTTTCCCAGTGAGACCGAGACCTTTGGCAACGTCCTGTTGGAGGGCCTGGCCAGCAGCCTGATCTGCGTGGCATACGACTATGCGGCGGCAGCCATGCACGTGGAACATGGCCGCAATGGCCTCAAGGCCGCCTTCGGCGATTCCGATCAATTTCTCCAGCAGGCCGTGCGCGCACTGGCCATGCCGCCGGACCACCCCATGCGCCGGGCTGCAAGGCGGACTGCGGAAACGCATGGCTGGGAGCAGGTCATTGATCGCTTCGAAAGTGTCCTCGACGACCTCGCCAGGAATTCGGCCCACCTCAACCCGCATCGCCTGCGCAGTCTCAAGCGACCCAAGCTGTCCTGCCGCAGCGTGATTCTTTCCGACATCCACCTCGGCTCTCCCGACAGCAAGGCCGACGAGGTGGTGCACTTCCTCAAGCACGTCAAATGCGAGAAGCTCATCCTCAACGGCGACATCATCGACGGCTGGGCGCTCAGGCGCGGCGGCAAGTGGACACCGCGCCACAGCCGCCTGATCCGCAAGCTGATCAAGCTTTCCGAGCGCGACGAAACCGAAATCCACTACATCCGCGGCAACCACGACGATATCCTCGACCGCTTCCTGCCGCTCTCGCTGGGGCGCATCCAGCTGGTCAAGCAGCACATTCATGAGGCGGCCAACGGCAAGCGCTACCTGGTGGTGCATGGCGACGGTTTCGACAGCGTTTCCACCAACCACCGCTGGCTGGCCTCGGTGGGGGCGGTCGGCTACGACTTCCTGCTCAAGATCAACCGCTACTACAACAAGTGGCGTCGCTGGACCGGCAAGGAGTATTACTCCATCAGCAAGCAGGTGAAGGCCAGGGTCAAGTCGGCGGTCAGCTACCTGGACCGCTACGAACAGCTGCTTCAGGATCTGGCCCGTGAGAAGCGCTGCCAGGGCATCATCTGCGGCCACATCCACACGCCCGAGGACAAGCAGGTGGGGGATGTGCACTACCTCAACTCCGGCGACTGGGTCGAAAGCCTGACGGCCATCATCGAACACCACGACGGACGCATGGAGTTAGTCAGATACGAGGATTTCCTATGCCGCCTTTACCAGGGCGAGAAGCCCGCCCTGGGTGACGAATTCGAGGTCGAGAATGACGCAAAGGCGCCCGGGATTTTGGTGGCTTAGGGTCGCTTCCTCCTTCGCTCTCCGAGCTACGGCGGACAAGACGCTCCCGTCATGGGTTATGAGTCATGAGTCATGGGTGCTGGCGCAGTTCTGACGCGCCAAGGCGAACACTTGCCTCGAGATGTCCGTGCGCTCAGGGGTCCGCCAGCCTGAACCTTGCGCCCAAAGCCCACTCTTGCGCGAGTTCACCCAGCAGCTAGTTTGGTGTTTGATGACTTTCACAACCCGCGCACCCCTTTATCTCGCTCTCCTTCTCTTCAGCTTCATCAGCCTCCTTCCCGCACTGAAGGCCGATGATAAGTCTGACGATGCGATCCGCTTCACCAGCGTTCCCGACATCTTCAACTGGAACATCTCCTATCCTCAGCCCGGTTGGGAGGAGGCAATGGACTGGTATTTTGACCGGCTCAAGGAAGAGGGGCCCGACTTCACGCTTTGTGCGGGTGACATCATGGACGCGCGCTGGTGGGACAG
>JAWVYP010000150.1:0-6874 GCA_033722655.1 Akkermansiaceae bacterium
AGCAATTCGGGGAAGTGGAAGGCCCAATACTGGATCTGGCCGATCTTCATGCAGAGGAAGGCACAGACCGCGACAAACAGGGAGCCGCCCACCTGCACGATGGCATTGCGACTTCCTTCCTCTTCCCAGATGATGGACATTCGCTCGATGGTCCAGGCGATGATGATCATCGGAAAAAGGGTAATCTCGACCACACCGCGGTATCCCAAACGATAGGCAACCACGCTCATCACAATCATCAGCAGGGTCACGATGACCACGCAGGCTGCCACCCGCGGAACCACCAGCAGGTTGAGGCGCGAGAGCAAAAATCGGAACCACAGGCCCACACCCACCAGCACCGAAAACATCAGGAGGCCACTCCAGACCGGATCGATTTCAAGCAGCGCAAGCGCGATCAATACCGGCATGAAAGTACCCAATGTCGGCACGCCGACGATGTTGCGCAGCAGCACCACCACGAAAGCCCCCAGCGGGATCAGCACCAGATAGCGGAAGACGGAGCGCTCGGACTGCGGCAGCCCCATGATCGTGGAAACCAGAAGGTTGGATTTCCCGAGATTGGTCAGGGTCGATTGCGGCACCCGCACCCGGTCGACCTCAAAGGAGACCCGCGAGTTCTCGCCCCCGGAGACCTCCTCGAGCAGGGCTCCCCCACCCCGATGCCAGACGAACCACTTCTGGGGATCCAAGGGAACCGCGGGCTTTTCGATGTCGCGTACCTTCCAGTGCATCCCGTCGTGGTATTCCACCAGCAGGTGGGGTGGCTGGATGCCCCGCTCCTCGGTCAGGCGCACGCCATGGCAGAGGCGCGCAGGCACTCCCGCCAGGCGCAGCAAATCCAGACCGAGCATCACCTCCAGTCGATCCCGGTGGAGTTTGCCATACTTGCGCTTGAGCAATTCCATTTCCTGGGAGGGCTCGGGATTGGTGACCTCCTTGCACAAGCCGACAAACAGTGAATCGGGACCCGCCGAACGCTCACTCACCCGCTCGACCACCGCCGTAGCCGCAACTCCCGCGGTGCCGGTCATCTCGTAACCTTCGGGAGGTATTGCCGGCCCCTGTAGGGGCTGGACTGTCGAGGCATCGCCCTCGCGAACGCGAACCCAGTAATAAAGCGCCTGTGGTCCTTCCCGCTTGCTATGGGTCCATAGCACGAAATTCCGGCCATCGCTGGGCGCCAGGTAGGAATTGTAGCCCAGGGATGCCGAGCCACCGACCCATCCGGAGTCCTGTTGGTCGGGCAGCGACAGGCGGACCTTGACCTTCTTGCCAGTGGCAAAAAACGTCACCTTGGATTCAATCTGCCAGTCGTTGACCTGCTGGCCACGCCAGAAGGGAACTTCAAGCCAGGCGGCCTTGTAGATGGCCATGCCAGAACCGAGCAGAACCAGGGCGGCCACACAGAGGACCAACTTGAATTTAGAAGTCATGACGAGGCAATGGAGAACTCAGCGGATGATTTTCTGGTCGGCCAGATGAGTGCGGCCGGGATCCACTGCTCCGAGTTCCTTGAGAAGGGTGCGCCCGATCAAGATCGGCGCAAGCATGTTCTTGCGGTTCTTGAGGGTGAATTCGGCGCGCATGGAGCGCTCGCCGATCTTCATGTCGAGCATCACCACTTCGCGGGCTTCCGACTCTCCGCCCGGATCCTTGATGCGCGCCACGCGTACCAGTGGTGCCTCGATGCGCACCTTGAAACCTTCATCCTTGGCCGTTGGATCCGTGAACACGAAGCGCATCCATTTCTCCCCATCGCGCTCGAACATCTCCTTCTTCTCGGCGTGGATGGAGCTGGTTTTTGCGCCGGTATCCAGTTTTGCAAGCACCGGCTTGGGCGCGCCCTTGATGGTGACGTCCTCACGCCAGCCATAGATCCGGATCGGCTCGCCATTGACGGGCTTGGCCACTGCGGCCTGCTCTGTTTTTTCGGCTTCCGGCTGCCCGGAATTGGGTTCTTTTGCTGCAGCAGGCTCCTCGGCCCATCCGCACGAAAAATTCAGGACAAAGGCGAGGGCCAACACAAACACACCAGATCGGTCACAGGAGAGGGATTTCACAGGGCGCGTATTCTCACTACCAGATCGGCCGGATAGCAACTCTAAACACCTGACTTTCCCATGCCGAATTCCACACTTGGCAGGCCTGCCCATCAATCCGAGACTGCCCGCATGTCATCTTCTGCCTACCTCAAAGAACTCTTCGATCTGACCGGAAAAACCGCTGTGGTCATCGGCGGCACCGGCGAACTCTGCGGCACCATCGCCGTCGGCCTGGCCCGCGCCGGTGCCGAGGTCGTCCTCGGCGGCCGCATCCCGGAAAAAGCCGAGGCCCGGCTCAAGGAAATCGAATCCCACCGCGGCAAGGGCTACTTCGTGCCGGTGGACGTGACCTCCCGCGAGTCCCTCCAGAACATGCTCGATAAAACCCTCGAGAAGTCCGGCCAGGTCGACATCCTCATCAACGGTGCCGGCACCAACTCCGCCACTCCCTTCCTCGATGTGCCCGAGGACGAGTTCCAGCGCATCCTCGACACCAACATGAGTGCCGTGTTCCGCGCCTGCCAGGTCTTCGGCGAATACTTCATCCGCGAGTCCCGCGCCGCCTCCATCATCAACGTCGGCTCGATCTCCGGCCTCAATCCCCTCTCGCGCGTCTTCACCTATTCCATGTCCAAGGCCGCCGTCCACAACCTGACGCGCAACCTCGCCCGCGAATGGGGCGACAAGGACATCCGCGTCAACACCTTGGTCCCCGGCTTCTTCCCGGCCGAGCAGAACCGCAAGATCCTCGATGAATCCCGCGTGCTCGACATCCTGCGCCACACCCCGGCTTCGCGCTTCGGCAATTCCGAGGAACTCATCGGTGCCACCCTGCTGCTCGCCTCCCCGGTCGCCGGCTCCTTCATCACCGGCATCGAGATGATCGTCGACGGCGGCTACAACGCCATGAGCATCTGATTTGGACGCTTTGAAGCTACAAAACGGGGCTCTTCTAGCACTTGCACCCACCGTAGGCAGAGTGTATTGCCTCCGAACCGCGTGCCCAAGGGGCCCGGACATCCCTATTTACCCATGATCAAGTGGATCCTCCAGAAAATCGTCGGCAGCAAGAATCAACGTGAATTGCGCCGCATCCAGCCCATTGTCGAGCGGATCAATCAAATCGAGGAGGAGCTCCAGCAGAAACCCACCGAACACCTGGTCGAGCAGACCCGCGAGTGGCAAAAGCTTTTCGCCCGCTACCACGCTCTCGATGTGCCCGCCAAGCCGGCCATCGAGCAGATGAAGCCCGAGGAGCGCGGTCCCATCGCCGCCAGCCTGCAACAGCGCATCGATGACCTGCGCGACGAATTTCCCACCCTTCCCTCAAAGGTCGAGCCCACCCCCGAGTCCATCGAGGAAGCCAAGGCCGCCTTCCACGAGGCCGAGGAAAGCTTCGGCAAGCTGATCGCCGACCACCTCGAGCGCATCCTTCCCGAGGCATACGCCGTGGTCAAGAATGCGGCCCGCCGCATGTGCGGCACAACCATCGAGGTCAGCGACCAGACCCTCGACTGGGAGATGGTCCACTTCGACGTCCAGCTCGTTGGCGGCATCGCCCTCCACCGCGGCATGATTGCCGAGATGCAAACCGGTGAGGGCAAGACCCTCGTCGCCACCCTGCCCGTCTATCTCAATGCCCTGACCGGGCTCGGTGTGCACATCATCACCGTCAACGACTACCTCGCCCGCCGGGACTCCGAATGGATGGGCTCACTCTACAAGTTCCTCGGCCTCAGCGTCGGCTGCATCCAGAACTCGATGGCCCCGCACGAGCGCCGCGAGGAATACGGCTGCGACATCACCTACGGCACCAACGCCGAGTTCGGCTTCGACTACCTGCGCGACAACGGCATGGCCTCCAGCAAGAACGAACAGGTCCAGCGCGGCCACTATATTGCAATCATTGACGAGGTCGACTCCATCCTCATCGACGAAGCCCGCACCCCGCTCATCATTTCCGGCCCCTCCACCCAGGCCACCCACCAGTACGACACCTTCAAGCCGCTCGTCGAACAACTCGTCAAGCGCCAGACCGCCCTCTGCAACGAGATCGCCAGCAACATCCGCACCCTGCTCGACGAGGGCAAAACCAGCGAGGCCGGCCTCGAACTCTACAAGCTCAAGCTCGGACAGCCCCGCAACCGCCAGTTCATGCGCTTCATGGAGGAGCCCGAAACCCGCCGACTCCTCGACAAGGCTGAACTCTCCCTCCACCAGGACGCCCAGAAGCGCGAGCTCTTCATGCTCAAGGAGGACCTCTACTTCGTCATGGACGAGAAAAGCCACGACGCCGACCTCATGGAAAAGGGCCGCGAGTTCCTCTCCCCCGGCGATCCGGACGCCTTCGTCCTTCCCGACCTCGGCGAGGAATATGCCGAGATTGAAGCCAACCGCGAGCTCACCGACGAGCAGAAGCTCGAACAGAAGGAGAAGCTGCAGGACAAGATGAGCGTCCAGGCCGAGAAGATCCACAACATTTCCCAGCTGCTCAAGGCCTACTGCGTCTTCGAGCGCGACAACCAATACGTCGTCAAGGACGGCAAGGTCATCATCGTCGACGAGAACACCGGTCGTGAAATGCCAGGTCGCCGCTGGTCGGACGGCCTCCACCAGGCGGTGGAAGCCAAGGAGGGCGTGGCCATTGAGAAGGAAACCCAGACCTTCGCCACCATCACCATCCAGAACTACTTCCGCCTCTACGACAAACTCGCCGGCATGACCGGTACTGCCGAAACCGAGGCCGCCGAGTTCCACGACATCTACAAGCTCGACGTCCTGCCCATTCCCACCAACCGGCCCAACCAGCGCGTCGATGAGAACGACCAGGTCTTCAAGACCCGTCGCGAGAAGTTCAATGCCGTCATCAGCACCATTAGCGAGGCCCACGCCAAGGGCCAACCCTGTCTGGTCGGCACCGCCTCAGTCGAGGCCTCCGAGACCCTCGCCCGCATGCTTAAGCGCGCCAAGATTCCGCACAGCGTGCTCAACGCCAAGTTCCACCAGCAGGAGGCCGAAATCGTTGCCCGCGCCGGCCAGCCCGGTTCGGTGACCGTCTCCACCAACATGGCCGGTCGCGGCACCGACATCAAACTCGGCGAGGGCGTCGCCGAACTCGGCGGCCTCTTCGTGATCGGCACCGAGCGCCACGAATCCCGCCGCATCGACCGCCAGTTGCGCGGCCGGTGTGCGCGTCAGGGTGACCCCGGTCGCTCGCAGTTCTTCATTTCATTCGAGGATGACCTGATGCGCAATTTCGCCGCCGCCGACCGCATGACCAACATGATGGAGCGCTTCGGCATGAAGGAAGGCGAGGCCCTCGAGCACTCCTGGCTCAACCGCTCCGTGGAGACCGCTCAGAAGCGCGTCGAGCAGCGCAACTACACCTGGCGCAAGCGCGTGCTGGACTTCGACGATGTCATGAACATGCAGCGCGAAGTCGTCTACGGCTACCGCAACGAAGTCCTGACCACGGAAGAGCCCAGCCTGCTCGTGCAGGAGATCATCGAGGAGACCGTCACCTCCAAGGTCCACGAGTACATGATGGAGCGCGATGCCGAGATTCCCGACTACAAGGAACTCATCCACTGGGTCAACGCCACCCTTCCCATCCACCTCAAGGAAGACGAAATTCTCGAGCACGACGACCCCGGCCAGCTCTCCGAACTGCTGATCGACAAGGTCAAGGAGACCTACAAGCTGCGCACCGGCAAGCTGCCCATGGAGGTTCTCGACCAAGAGGAGCGCCGCATGGTGCTCGTCGCCATCGACAAGCAGTGGCAGGAGCACCTCTACAACATGGATGCGCTGCGCGAGGGCATCCAGCTGCGCGCCCAGGGCCAGAAGGACCCGCTGGTCGAATACAAGAACGAGGCCTACAAGCTCTTCGTCGACCTCATGGAGTCCATCAAGCAGGAAGCCCTGCAGAACCTCTTCCGCTCCGCCTCCAACCTCGAGGAGTTCCTCAGGCAACTGCACAGCAGTCCGCAACAGCTCCACTCGGACTCCCTGACGGGCGGCTCCGAAATCCAGGGCCAAGGCGGCCAGGGAGGATCCAAGCTCAAGCTCAACCTGCCCAAGCGCAAACCGAGCTTCAACGTGGAGAGCGTCGGCCGCAATGCCCCCTGCCCCTGCGGCTCCGGCAAAAAGTTCAAGCAGTGTTGTGGGAGACAGGCGTAGCCTGTCGGACACAGCGCTGCTGTAAGCAACGACCGAAGGGCCGACGAGCGCAGCGAGTTGGCAAATCCAATTCAATGGCCTCGGCGGAGGCCAGACTACTCGTGGATGCTTCGGAGAAGCATCAATGCTGCGGCAGAACGACCGTAGGGCCGACGAGCACAGTGAGAAGGCTACCATCTTGCCGGCCTCGGCTGAGGCCGCACCCTTCGTGGATCAAGCGGAGCGAGGATGATGCTGTGGAAGACAGGCTTAAAGGCAGAGCAAGAGCAGCTTGACCGGGCTGGAGAATTCCTCGGAACGGGTGATGGCAATACCTGGATTCATCTTCAAGAGGGGCGATTTACACCAAAATGGACTGAAAACGCCATTTTGATCAATAAAGCTAAAGCTTTTTTAGCCCTAAAATCGCCATTTCCCGCCAATCGGGACCCGATCCCCTTGGTTTTCTTCAGCTCCCGAGTCTTATGAATTTCATAAGTCTCTCATTTTCTGTGGATTGCAAATTACGCAATGCCGTCAATAGCTGTATTACAGCTCAGAACCCCCAACTCGTTGTTCGGAGGGCAATCCAGGAGCATTTTAGCTGCACACACACCCCCCCCCGATCCCACCGGATCACCAAAGCCTACCACCATGCAGCAGTTTGCTCA
>JAWVYP010000151.1:0-6835 GCA_033722655.1 Akkermansiaceae bacterium
GCCTCGCGGATTTCGCTATTGGTCATGCTGCTGGGCTTCTTCCTGAAATTGCGGCGCCCCTCCAGCTGGATGAGGAGCGGCTTCGCATGCTTGGCAAAGACCTGGTCCGGAACCCGCTTGTTGGGCTTGCGTGTCTCGATGTAAGCGTTGTCGAGCTTGATCCGCAGCTGGTTGCTCTCGTGATCCACCGACAGGGCCGCCTGGGTGGCGTGCACGTACTTGGAGCCCTGCCCCTCGCTGCCGAGTTCGTAGAAATGGAAACCCTGGACCCAATGGCCGTCGCGCCCCTCGATCAGCAACTTCTGGGTCCCGCCGGCATCGGTGGTGAAACTGCCTTGGGCAACTCCGGGCTTGAGCATGGAATTCGGATCTCGTGTGGCCTGCTCGTAGAGCATCTCCTTCATCGAGGCCTTGGCGTTGGGCACGAACTCCACATTGAGCCAGAGGCAGGCCAGCGAAAGCACCCCACCCAGGATGAAGACGGGAGCCGAGAGTCGCGGCAGGCTCATGCCCGAGACGCGGAAGCAGGTGATTTCCTGGTGGGAAGACATTCGCCCGAACACGATAAGCACCGCCGACAGAAAGCCCCACGGCAGCGTGTACATCAGGGAGGCGGGCAGCACACTGGCGATGAAGCGCAGCACCAAGCTCAGCGGCGCCTTCTGGTCGACGAGCATCTCCTGGATGGTCTTGAACAGATTGCCCAGCACCAGCACGAAACAGAGGACGATGACCGCATACAGGGTGAACATCATCACCTGCTTGCCGATGTAGCGGTCAGAAATCCGGATCACCCTGCGAACACTGAGCCAAGCGGCAAACCCTGTCCAGACTCCGTTCGCCCGGGGACATGCAATTCTTTGGCGAGGACCGAGACAAAGTTGCATGTCCCCTTCTCAGGCCAAACGACCTCCAATTCACTGAACAGTCTTGGGCTCGAGCCAGGCCAAGAACTCCTTGTTGCCATCCCCTCCCTTGATCGGCGAGTCGATGACGCCGCGGCATTGCCAGCCGGTCTCCTGCACCACGAAATCGCGGATCTTGGTCACCGCCTTGTCGTGCAGCTTGGAGTCGCGCACGATGCCCCCCTTCGCCACTTCCTCACGGCTCAACTCGAACTGGGGCTTGATCAGGCAGATCACCATGCCATTCCCGGCCATCACCGAGAACACCGCCGGCAACACCTTGGTCAGCGAGATGAAGGACAGGTCCATCACCGCCAGCCGGATGGGCTCGCCGATGTCCTCGGGGGTGAGGTAGCGGGCATTGAACTGTTCCTTGCTAATCACCCGCGGATCGTTGCGCAGCTTCCACACCAACTGGTTGGTGCCGACATCCAAGGCATGCACCCGAGCCGCCCCACGCTGCAGCAGGCAATCGGTGAAGCCGCCGGTCGAGGCCCCCACGTCCATGCAGACCCAGTCCCTTGGATCGATGCCGAACTCGTCGAGGGCACCCTCGATCTTGAACCCACCCCGCCCCACGAACTTGGGCCTCTCCTTGAGTATCAGCTCAGTGTCGCTTGCCAATTTGGTGCTGGCCTTGTCGATGACCCGGTCGCCGCTGCGCACCTCTCCGGCGAGAACCAGCCGCTTGGCCTGCTCCCGCGAATCGCACAAGCCGCGCTGGACCAGCAGCGCATCGACGCGTTCCTTCTTCATGAGTGGGGACAGCAGAGCAATCGGGGCTAGAAGCCACAACAAGAATCGGAGCTGGATCCCATGGGACAGATAGGAGTCATGGGAGCCATATTCGTCCCATCCTTGATTTCGATACGCGCCAATTCCCCAATTTCCCTTTCCACCCTTCCACTATTTCAGCATTTTCCCCCCGTGACCCACCACCGCACCGACGACCTTCGCATTACCGGAATCAACCCGTTGATTTCCCCGGCAGTGCTGGCCTATTACCTGCCCATCACGGAAGCCGCCTCCGAACTGGTGGCGTCCACCCGTGAGCAGGCCGAGGCCATTCTCAAGGGCGAGGACGACCGCCTGCTCGCCGTGGTCGGCCCCTGCTCCATCCACGATCCCGAGGCCGCCCTCGAATACGCCGACAAGCTCAAGGCGGAGGCCGAGCGCCTCAAGCATGACGTGCTGGTGGTGATGCGCGTCTACTTCGAGAAGCCCCGGACGACGGTCGGCTGGAAGGGCCTGATCAACGATCCAGGCATGGACAACTCCTTCGACATCAACCGCGGCCTGCGCGTCGCCCGCGGCCTGCTGCTCGACCTCGCCAATCGCGGTGTGCCGACTGCCACCGAATTCCTCGACACCATCTCGCCCCAATACATCGCCGATCTGATTTCCTGGGGCGCGATCGGCGCACGCACCACCGAATGCCAGATCCACCGCGAACTCGCCTCGGGCCTCTCCATGCCGGTGGGCTTCAAGAACGGCACCGGTGGCTCCATCCAGATTGCGCTGGATGCCATCCAGTCCTCCTCCAACCCGCACCATTTCCTTTCCGTCACCAAACAGGGCGTATCCGCCATCGTCTCCACGTCGGGCAACAAGAGCTGCCACCTCATCCTGCGCGGCGGCAAGAAGGGTCCCAACTACGACAAGGATTCCATTGAGGAAGCCGCGACCATGTTGCGCGAGCAGGGTCTACCCGAATCGGTCATGGTCGACTGCTCCCACGGCAACTCTCTCAAGGACTTCCGCAACCAGCCCCTGGTCGCCAAGGATCTCGCCCATCAGATTGCGGATGGCAGCAAGGTCATCACTTCGGTAATGATCGAGTCCAACCTGGTCGAAGGAAACCAGAAGCTCGGCGACGATCCCGGGGAACTCGTCCGCGGCCAGTCCATCACCGATGCCTGCCTCGGCTGGGATGACACCATGGAAGTGCTCGATGTGTTGGCCGATGCGGTACGCAAGCGCAGAGGGTAATTGTAGCGGCGGTCTATGACCGTCGACCCACCTTGATGGGCGGTCACAGACCGCCCCTACAGACACAAAAAAAGCGCGGACGCCCTGAGGACATCCGCGCCTAAAATGATTGCCGCTATGCGACAACTAGGAACCAGGAACAGCCCCGACTTGTCGGGGCTAAGCCTCCTGCACCGGAAGATCGGTGACTTCTCCCCTCACCTGCTCGGCAAGCGGAGTGGACAGGTAACGCTCGGTCATGGAGCAACCCACGGTCACGATGCGCTTGCCCTTCATTTCGGGGCGCTTGGCCAGCTGCATGGCGGCCCAGACATTGGAACCGGTGGAAATACCGGCGGGCAGGCCCTCGTCTTGGGCCAGCTTCTGGGCGGTTTCGAAGGCGTCCTCGTTGCTGACCTGGATGACCTCATCGATGATGTCGACATTGAGGTTGCCGGGGATGAAGCCCGCACCAATGCCCTGGATCATGTGGGGGCCGGGGGTCAGTTCCTCGCCGGCCTTCTTCTGGGTGATGACCGGGCTGGCAGCGGGCTCCACGGCCACACTGAGGAGGTCGGTGCGATCCTTGAGCACTTCCGAAACTCCGGTGATGGTGCCGCCGGTGCCAACACCGGCCACAAAGGCATCAATCTGGCCGTCAGTATCCTTCCAGATTTCCTCGGCGGTGGTTTCGCGGTGAACCTGCGGGTTGGCTGGGTTGTCGAATTGGCCGGGGCCGAAGGCGCCGTCGTTTTCGGCAATCAGCTTCTTGGCCATGGCGATGGCACCACCCATGCCCTTGGCACGCGGGGTGAGGACGATCTCGGCACCCAGTAGGCGCAGCAGCACGCGACGCTCAATCGACATGCTCTCGGGCATGGTCAGGATGCAGCGGTAACCCTTGGCGCGGGCGATGAAGGCGAGCGCAATGCCGGTGTTGCCGGAAGTCGGTTCAATGATGAGTCCACCGGGCTTGAGACTGCTGTCCTTTTCCGCGGCTTCGATCATGGAGCGACCAATCCGGTCCTTCACGCTGAAGAGCGGGTTGAAGAATTCACCCTTCACACAAATCTCGGCATCGAGGTCCTTGGTCACGTGGTTGAGGCGGATCAGCGGAGTGTTGCCGACGGTAGCGGCCATGTTGTCGAAGATGGGCATGATGTTTTGAGTTTGGAGTTTAGAGTGCTGAGTTCAGAGACTGATAATATCGGTTATAAAGATTGCGATCAAATTTGGAAGTCGGCACTGCCGGAGTCAAGGTGAAGACCGCATTCGTATTTCTGGCCCCTGAAGCGGGTCGATTCGGCATCCCCCTCCTCGGCGGGCATGGTGCTGTGCCAGTCGCCCATGGTGACGTAACCCTCGGCGGCGAGGGGATGGCGCGGCAGGTCGTTCTGGTCCATGTAAAGGTCCACCTGGATGTCGGGCCAGTCGAGGATGGGATAGGCCTTGAGCGTCTTTTTCTGCTGTTCGACGAAGGGGCGATCCTTGCGGGTGCTCGACTGCGCCCGGCGCAGGCCGCTCAGCCACACGTCGGCACCCACCTCACGCAGCGCGCGGTCCATGGGTTCGATCTTGGTGATGCGCGCGTAGCGATCCTGGTCTTCCGGACCGCCCTCCCACAATTTGCCCCAGCGGGCTTCCATGCGGGCGGCGGAGACCTGCGGCTGATAGATGCGGATGTCGAGATCCGGCAGGAGCTCCATCAACTGCTCCGCGTAACGGTAGGTCTCGGGAAAGAGATAGCCGGTATCAATGAAGATGACCGGCACCGAGGGCGCGTGCTGGTGAATGAGATGCAGCATTACCGAGGACTGCAGGCCGAAGCTGGTGGTGGCGACCAAGTGGTCTCCGAGGCGCTCGTGAAGCACGCGCACCCGATCGCCAGCCGAAAGCGGCTCGATCTCGGCGGACAGGGAATCCGGATCGAAATCCGGGTCCGCGTGGAACTTCAGGGCTTTCATCGTGGTGACACTCAATTCTTCAAGGCCTCGGGTTTGATGTTCTCCCAAAAGTCCGCACCTTGCTTGGTCTCGGCGACATAACCCTTGCGGATCACGAAGTCACCGAAGCGCTCGCCGTCCTCGCGGCCGGTGGCGTAGTCGCGGATGACCGGCTCGAGCAGTTCGCGGATCTTGTCACCAGGACAGCTCTCCTTGAAGAGCTTGTTGATGCGCTGGCCAGCAAAACCACCGCCGAGGTAGACGTTGTACTTGTTGGGCGCGCGGCCCACGAAGGCGATCTCCGCCAGGTAGGGGCGGGCGCAGCCGTTGGGGCAGCCGGTCATGCGGATGGTGATCTCGTCGCTGTGCAGGCCGGCGTCCTCGATGACGTCCTCGAGTTCGGTGAGCAACTTGGGCAGGTAGCGCTCGGCTTCGGCCAGGGACAGGCCGCAGGTCGGCAGCGCCACGCAGGCCAGCGAGTTGAGGCGCAGGCCGGTCTGATCCAGACTCTTGCTGATGCCGTATTCGTCCATCAGCTTCTGGATGGCCTCGCGCTTCTCGGGAGAAACATTGGCGATCATCAGGTTCTGGTTGGCAGTCAAACGGAAGTCGCCGTCGTGGATCTTGGCAATCTCGCGAAGGCCGGTGCGCAGATTGTAGCCGTCCAGGTCGCGGACGCGTCCACCCTGCACGAAGAGGGTGAAGTGCGAGTTGCCGCTGGCATCCTCGACCCAGCCGTAGCGGTCGCCATTGTCCTCGAACTTGAAGTCGCGGGGCGCTTCCAGGTCGTAACCAAGGTATTCGTTGAGGGTCTTGGTGATCCACTCCACGCCGCGGTCATCCACGGTGTATTTGAAGCGGGCGTGCTTGCGATCGGTGCGGTCACCGAAGTCGCGCTGGATGAGCACAATCTTCTCGGCCACATCCACCACCTGCTCCGGAGTGCAGAAGGCAATCACGTCAGCAAGACGCGGGAAGGTCTCGGTCTTGCCGTGACTCATGCCCATGCCGCCACCGACGGCCACGTTGTAGCCGACGAGCTTGCCGTCCTCGACAATCGCGATGAAGGACAGGCAGTTGGCGTAGATGTCCACGTCGTTGGAGGGTGGCACGGCCACGGTGATCTTGAATTTGCGCGGCAGGTAGGTCTTGCCGTAGATGGGCTCCACCTCTTCCTCGCTAGATTCGATCTTCTCCCCATCGAGCCAGATCTCGTGATAGGCCTTGGTCTGGGGAGTGAGATGGTCGGAGATGTCTTGGGCCGCCTTGAGGGCCTGGGCGTGCACCTCGGAAAGGTAGGGATTGGGATTGCACATCACGTTGCGGTTGACGTCTCCGCAGGCGGCAATCGTGTCCATCGCGGTCTGGTTGATCTCCTTGATGGTCTGCTTGAGGTTCTTCTTGATCACGCCGTGGAGCTGAAAGGCCTGACGGGTGGTCAGCTTGATGGTACCGTTGGCGTATTCCTCGCACATGCGGTCGGTTTCGAGCCATTGCTCGGGAGTGGCTACCCCGCCGGGGACACGAATGCGGATCATGAAGGAGTAGGCCTTCTCCATCTTGGCCTTGCGGCGCTCGCGGCGCAGATCGCGGTCGTCCTGCAGATAGGAGCCGTGAAACTTGATCACCTGCTCATCATCCTTGGAGATGGCTCCGGTCGATTCATCGGCCAGACCTTCCTCGAGGGTGCCGCGCAGGTAGTTGCTGTTGATTTTGATGCCTTCGTTTTTATGAAGTTTCGTTTCTTCGGACATGGTGGTGGTCCGGCTTCGCTCTGCGAGCTACGCCGGGACAAGTGAATTGTTGATTCGGGCTGGTGGGTCTGATGTTGCTTGGCGGGATCAGCTTAACATTAGTAAGTTGCTTTGTTTTGTAATGCTTGGGGACATCTTGGACTCGTTTCGGGCGGAATCAACCCTGAATTGGGCTTTTTTCGCTGATTCGACTCCGTACGGATTTCGACCACCGGGGCCGGAGAATGACCGGAATCGGTTCGTGCTTCCCCATTGACCCACGGCC
>JAWVYP010000152.1:0-6795 GCA_033722655.1 Akkermansiaceae bacterium
CCTACGACTGGGCCAAGTTGTTATCGGGTTCCGTGCCCCTGAAACTTTCCCAGATGTATGCGCAGCAGGACGCCGGGCTCATGAAGCGCCTGTTATTGGATCTGTCCAACTTCCACTGGAAGGATGACGGAATGCATGTGATCCGCATCCATGGTGAACACGATGCGATCATCGAATGTCCGGATGATGCCGACCTCAAACTCGATGGCGGCCACCTGATCGCGATGAGCCACGCGCGCCAAATCTGCGACTGGCTTAACGCCAGCCGGGAGGCCTTGGTTTCCTGATTTCCGGATCCGGCCGGTAGGCGGCCAAGAGAGCGTGGTGCTCAGCGAACCAGCGTTCGAACTCTTCGGCGCGGCGAATCACTTCGGCCACTTCATCCGCTTTCTTGCGGTCGACCTCAACGGTGGGCGCCATGAAGCTGTGGTCGCCCAAGTCCGAGTGCAACTTCAACTCGGCGACCTTTTTGTTCGGCCAAGCGGTGATCTTGTAGGTCATCTCCTTCTTGCGAGCGCGGAAGGAATAACCCTCGAGATTTTCGGCGGCCCTGGCGGCCTCGGTCGTCTTGGCCATCATGTCGCGCACCCAGGGACCCTCGAACTTGCGCGGTTCCTGATGGATGTAGTGAACGGCGAGCTGGTGATGGGTGTTGGCCGGGATCTGTTCCCTGACGCCGTACTTGAAATCGCTGCGGAAGCCGAGGTCGCCCATGCTGACCTCACCGAAGGAGGTGCTCAGGCTCATGTCCTCGACTTGAGTGGGAGGGCGTGCGTCGGCGGTGGGCTCGGGCAGCTCGCTGGCGGTGAAGAGTTTTTCATACCAGGCGATGGTGGTCATGCATTCCTCCAGACGGTTGCCGAGTTTCTCGCCTTCGCCGGCATCGAATTCGGCCAGCCACTGCTCGCGTTTCACGATGACCTTCCAGCCTTCATCGGTTTCCACCGCCACGTAGGAAGTGGTGAAGTTCACGTTGTCGTAGTCCACATCGACCTGCATCTCCTCTTCATTGGCGGCAGAGGCGGCCACCCGGATCAGGGTGCCGACGTCGGACTTGGTCATGGGAAAGTACTGGGTGGTCTCTCCACTCTGGGTGTCCCTCACGTTGCCGCAGAGATAGGAGACCTTGAACTCCGGCTTGTCCTGGCCGCTTTCAAGCGATCCTGTGAGCCGGACATAGGTGTAGGGCTGACCGCTGCCGTCCCCGCTGCCAAAGTTCATCGCGATGCGAAAGTTGTCGAGTGGCACCGCCTTCTTGGCGGGTTCGGCATTCTCCGCGAGGGCTGCGGGCGCGAGGAGTGACAGGCAGCAAAGGGATAGGGTGAGGGTTTTCATGGCAGGACGTGATCCGGGTTCTAATGGATGAGCCTATCCCAAATGGGGTCTCGTGTCACCTCCCCGTTTGCGTGAGCGCTTCCAAACCGCTGATTTCAACCGTTGCCCAGGCGCTCCACCATCCCCTCGAGCAGGGCCTTGAGCCGCTTTTCGCTGGCGATCTTTTTGGGTTGGTCGAAGCCGATCCAGATGGCGGTGGAGCCGCTGGGACCGAGACGCAGGACCCAGGCATCGCGCTCGGAGGCCGTGGCGCCGGTGAAGCAGCGGGTGCCGCTGCGCTTTTCAATCACACTCATGGCATCGATGGCGGCGTCGCGCTTGATGGCCTTGTAGAACTCGGGCTCCACCTTGTAGAGGACTTCGCCCTGGGTGTTGCGGATCTCGCGGATGAGGTGGAGCTTGGGCCGTTTGCCCTCATGCGCAAGGGTGGCGAGACCGGTGGCCATTTCACGCGGGCTGGCGGTGACGGACCCGCGCAGCAAATCTTCCGTGTCGTTGTAGAGCCCCTCCTTGAGACCACAGGCTTTTGCCACGCGCTGCACCTCGCCGAGGCTGACTTGTCTGCCGGTCTGCAGGGGCTTGCCTTCGATGACGAGTTTGTCGTTGTGCGAGGCTGCGGCGGCAACAAAGGGCTCGAAGGCCGAGCCGAGGTCGCGGGTGGAGTAGCTGCGGTCGTAGCGGGAATCCTGGAAATCACGGCCGCCGACCAGGGCAAGCACTCCGCCGGTCTTGGTTTCGGCAGTGACGGCCGCAACCTGCAGGTATTCCGGGTTGTGGCCAAGCAGGTGCTTGGCTCGGGTCGGGTGCGGCCAGCCTTTCTCGCTCTCCAGTTCGCTCAAGGCGTCCTCGAGTTCACGCTCCAGGCGCTCCTGCCAGGGGAGGTCGATGGTGGTGATGACGGTCAGGTTGGTGCCTGCCGCCACTTCCTCATCAATGCAGTTGGCGAGCTCCCGCTTCAGGGCCTGCAGCAGATAGGAACCCTTGGACTGACGGTGCGATGCCGGAGCGAGCTCGAGGGGTTCGTCCTCCAGGGCCTTGCGTTCCTTTTTGGTAATCATCTCCTCGGCCTGCATGCGCACCAGGGTTTGGCGGCGTTGTTCGAGGGCACCATCGGGGTTGCGCAAGGGCGAGAACAGGTGGGGGCCGCGGATGATGCCCACGAGCAGGGCGCATTCGGCCTTGCTCAGTTGGTCCGGTGTTTTGGCGAAGTAGACATCGGCGGCTTCGGCGATGCCGTGACATCCGGAGCCGAAGTAAATACGATTGAGATAGTAGGTGATGATCTCGTCCTTGCTGTAGCGCTTCTCGATGCGCCGGGCGATGGCCATCTCCAGGAGCTTGCGATGGAGCTCGCGCAGTTTGCCGGTGTTGCGTGGATCGCGGATCTCATAGCAGTTGCGCGCGAGCTGCATGGTCAGGGTGGAAGCGCCCTGAGTGAAGTCGCGGTCCTTGAGGTTGCGCAGGGTGGCGCGTGCCAGACCGCGGCGGTCGATGCCGTGGTGGTCTTCGAAGCGTGCATCTTCGCGCGCAATCAGGGCCTGGATGAGGAAGTCGGGGATGTCAGCGCGGCTGGCGTGGACGGGCTGGCTGCCGAGCAATTCGAGCGGCTCGCCGTCGCGGTCGCAGTAGACGGTGGCGGGCCGCAGTTCGGCCACGCGTTCCATCGGATAGTCCGAGGCGAGCACCGAGTAGGTGATGATGAGGGCCAGGAGGGCCACGATGCCCGCAGCCGAGCCGATCAGCAGAACAATGATGGGCGTGTGCGACCACGCCGGAAGCTTCTTCTTCCAGCGGGGGATGTAGCGCGAGGGTCGCCAAGTCGGCATGCACCAAAGCATGCAGCATGGAGCGCGAAGCGAGGAGAATTATCTTAAGCTGAATATTTCATGAAGCCTCGGTCCACGGCTTGTCCTTGCCGATGTTGCCTGCGTTTTTCAGCGCCGGCCTTGGCAACAACGAGAATTCCTGCGCCTCGCCCACGAGAATCATGAAAGATCCGGGTTGTGGAAGCGCTGATTCAAGACGCGGGCTGACGATCCGAGTCATCTTGTTGCTTTGGCAAGGCGTGACCAAGGAGCGAATCGAGATTCGCGACTGCGCAACAGCGAAGCCAAAGAACAAAAGGCTGGATTCTTCCCGTTTTTGCGTGCGCTGAAATCCGGTAAATTCGGCTGCCGTTTACTGCCACGCCGGTTGCCGGAATGCAAAAAGCTCCGGCCCGGAGCGGACCGAAGCTCGTTGCTTTGAATGGCCGGCTCGCGCAAGCCGCCGTGCTGCGATGGACTCAGTTGGCCGGAGTCAGGCTGTGCGCCTTGACGGCGATCCCGTATTGCGGGGCATCAATGCGGTAGACCTCCACGGTGTTCTTGCCCGAGCGCAGCTTGACGGTCACTGGCTCGGTGTTGTGCCACTCGCCGGAGGTGTAGGGCAGCTCGATGTTGACGGGCTCGCCGTCATTGACCGAGACCATCAGGTGTTGGCCGTAGTTGACGGTGCAGACCAGGCTGCTGAAGTCGTAGTTGCCGGATTTGGGAGCAGTGACTTCGTATTTGGCGGCGGAGGTCTTGGTCACGCCGGTGGAGATTGGATCGACCTTGGGGCTGTTCTTGTAGAAATTCTCGTCATAGCGGTCCGCGACCCGTTCACAGACGTTGCCGTAGATGTCGTGCAGGCCCCAGGGGTTGGGTTTCTTCTGGCCAACGGGGTGGGACTTGAGGCCTGAGTTGCCCTTGAACCAACCGTGGTCCAGTTTCTCCGCATTGCTGAGTTTTGAAAACCACTCGCCGTTATTGCCGGCACGGGCGGCGTATTCCCACTCGGCTTCGGTCGGAAGCCTGACCTCCGCGCCGGTCCTGCCAGCCACGGCGACGCAAAAGCGGTCGGCATCGGTTTCACTGACATTGTCGACCGGCATGTCGGGTGCGCGGTGCTTCTTGTCACTGGTGTTCTTGCCCATGACATGCTCGAACTGCCTCTGGGTGACTTCGGTTTTGCCGAGGTAGAAGCCCTTGCTGATGGTGACCTCGTGCTTGGGCGTGTTGGATCCATGCCACTTGGCGCCCTTGTCCACTTCACCTCCCATGGTGAAGGTGCCCGGCTTGATGTAGACGAAGTCCATCTTCACGCCCTCGCCCAAATCCAGCGAGAATTCGCGCGGCAGATTGCTCTTGCCGGCAGGGGCGGTGATGGCGGCACGCAGGCCCCAGTTGTTGTAGCGGCCGTAACCAGAACTCAGGGTGCGGTGCGCCGGGTCGCTGCCCTCGGCGGCATCCTTCCAGGTGTTGCCGCGCATGATGGTGACTCCCTTGGGGAAGAATCGCGGTAGAAAGACCTGCAGGCCGGATCCATGGCTTTTCACAGCTTGCACCTCCCCCCCGTTGGCGGTGCTGAAGGCCGCTGCAGGGATGTTGATGGTGCCGCTGCCGGTCACGGTGATCTTTTCCTCATGACGCTTGGCGCTGGCATCGGCCTCGCCACCTTCGGAGCCACCATCGGCTTCACCGAGGTTGGTGCCCAAGGCTTCGAGTGTCTCGGCATTGGATTTGGTGATGATGCGCTGCTGCAGGTGCAGGGCCATGGCGTTCCAGAATTCCGGAGTGCCCTCTTGGTTGGGGCCGACCACGAATTTCTCGCCGGCGACTTCACCCATCCAATGGGCACGTTTGACCGCGGGGTATTCCGTGCGGTTCATGCGGGCTGCGGAAGTGGCCACGAAATCGCGGCCGTCCTTGTAGATCGTCGTGGTCCAGCCGCCGCCCCAGCCCGGGCCCAGATTGACGACCCAGCCTTTCGGGGTCCAATGGGCCAGTGCAGCGTGACCGCGACTTGGACGGGCGATGGTGGGAATGCCGAAGGAGCGAAGAATGTAGCGGCCAAAGAAGGCGCGACGTCCGCAAATGCCGCCGTTCATGATGATGTTCTGGAAGAACTGCAATTCATCGCGGTCAAGGGGGACATTCTGAGAGCCGTAGCGTACATCGGTGGGCACGATGCGCACATAGCGCCAGCCGTAGTCGCCACGGGTGTGTTCGGGGCGGAAGTTGCGCATCATCGTGCGGCCCCATGCATTGATGTGCTCCGGTTCCTCACCATTGATGACGAAGCGCATTTCCCAGGCATTGAGATCCCTGAAGGCGGGATCGAGCTCACCATCGAGGAAGGCTTTCTCGTAGGCGAGGTAGCGTTTCACCGGGTCGGCGAATTCGGGGGCGTCGGTGTCGGCCTTGGCGGCGCGCAGTTTGACGGGCACCGCGTGCTCGAGGGCGCAGGCCAGAGCCAGCTCGTGGAGCGTTCCCGACTTGGCCTTCGGGCTGGCCTTGAGGATGTCGGTGTAAATCTTCATCGCCGGGCCGTATTGGGCGGGGCCCTCGTCGCGACCAACTTTCGGACGATCGGGACCATCGTGCACCAGCATCAAAAACATCAGGTTCTCGTTGGCGAGCAGTTCATCGATGAGGGCCATGTTCTCGCGGTTTTGTTGGGCGAAGAGCGCCAGGCCGGTGGGACTTCCCTGCTTGAGCACCATGTATTTGGCGAGCTTGCCGTCGAGGGCTCCGTTCATCAGAACATCACTGAGGCCGGTTTGATCCAGAACTTCACGGGTTCTGGTCTGGGCCTTGGCCAGGGCCTCGGTGGCTTCCTTGATCAGGCGCGGTCCTTCGGTCTCGGCTTTTCTGGCAAGTTCGAGCGCCTTCTCGCGCTGGGCCAGTGCTTCAAGACCCTCCTGCTTGTTCTTCTGCCACTTCGCCAATTCGGCTTCCAACTTCTTGCGCTGGCCGTCGTTCTTGGCGTTCTTGAGCTGTTTCTCTACCCGGCGGATGTTGTGTTCGGCACCACGGATCCACTTGTTCTTGGCATGATTGACGAGCCCTTCGGCACGCTTCACGCCACCCTTGATGCCGGTGTTGTAGCTTTCGAATTCCTTGCGCGCCTTGATCTCGGCTTCCCGGGCCTTGAGGTAGGCCTCCTTGTCGCCGGCATCGAAGCGTGAGAGGGCCTGCTTCAGTTCCGCCTCCAAGGCATTCATCTGGTCGCTAAAGGAGGCTTCCAGTTTTTGACCGGTGGCATTGAGTTCGCTTTCTTGAGCAATGACCACCGGGGTGGCAGTCACGGCGGCCAGGATGGCTGCGCTAAGTGGGGGGATCAGCTTGGTTTTCATCGTGGTTTTTCTTCGTACGGGGTCAGGTAGCATCCAAGCTACAGAGTGGGTGTCAAGAATGGCACGTGATTAAGGCCAATTTCGTTGAAAAAAATAGACGGAAAGCCGCCCGGTGTACGGTTAGGTGGTGTGAACAAACAACCATTCCTGAACGACTTTCCGCTCACCATTTTTGCCACCGCCAAGCGTCGCGCACAAGCCGCAATCCGGAGTGCCCGCAGCATCATCGCCAACCGCTCACTTAGTGTAAGCGCTCGACCCCGGGCCCACAGAAACCACTGCCCGTATCAGAGGCGATAGCG
>JAWVYP010000153.1:0-6783 GCA_033722655.1 Akkermansiaceae bacterium
CTCTGCGCCGACAATCTAGGCGGCCTCCAAGGTCAGCGCGTCTTCTTCTTCGACCTCGACGTGCTCATCACCGGCAGCCTGGACGAGCTCTTCCGCTATCCCGAGGGCAAGCAGTTCTACATCATCAACGATTGGAACACCAAGGGCGACCACGTTGGCCAGGCCTCCTGCTATTCCTTCGTGGTGGGCACCCTGGGCTTCATCAAGAAGGCCTTCGAGGAGAATCCCCTGGCCATCCTCGACCAGTACGGCACCGCCTCCCAAGAGTACCTCTCGGCCATGGTCATCAAGCACATCGGCCCGCTGAATTTCTGGCCCGAGGAGTGGTTCCGCTCCTTCCGCTACCACTGCCTGCCCCACCCGCTCCTGCGCTGGTTCAAGACCCCAAGCCGCCCACCGGAAGGCACCAAGGTCCTCGCCTTCCACGGCCACCCGGACATCCAGGACGCCATCGAAGGCCAATGGGGCCGCCCCGGCGACCGCAAACGCGCCAAGGGCTGGAAGAAGATCTACAAGCACTGCAAGCCCACCGCCTGGATCCTGGATTACTGGAAGTGAGCCTTGCCTGTCAGCATGACCGAAGCGAAGCCAGCAAAGACCAAAATCCGCATCGCCCTTGCCGATGTGCAGACCGGCTTCGCCAGGCAGTTCCTTCAATTCGCCGACGAGCGCTATGAATTCGAGCTGACCGAGGACCGGGATGCCGATTTCGTCATCCATTCCTGCGGCGGCATGGACGTGCTGAAATACGGGGGAGTGCGGATTTTTGTCACCGGGGAGAACGTGACCCCCAACTTCGCCATCAGCGATTACGCCATCGGCTTCGAGCGCATGGACTTTGGCGACCGCTATCGGTGGATGCCGCTGTTTAAGGTCCACGGACGCCACAAGCCCTTCACCGGCCCACGCGAACCGGCCGCTGCGGCCCTCAAGGAGAAAACCGGATTCTGCGCCTACGTCATGTCCAACACCACCGACAGCGACGATTACCGCAGCCTGATTTTCGACAAACTCTCCGAATACAAGCCCGTCAATTCCGGCGGCAGGTGGCGCAACAACGTGGGTGGCCCGGTGGCCAACAAGCGCGAATTCCAGGCCAAGCACAAATTCGCCATCGCCTTTGAGAACTGCTCCCACCCGGGCTACCTGACCGAGAAGTTTGCCGATGCCGCCGCTTCCAATTGCATCCCCATCTACTGGGGTGACCCGACCATCGCCGAAGTTTTCAACCCCAAGGCATTCATCAACTGTCACGATTACGACTCACTGGATGCCGTGGTGGAACGGGTGCGAGAAATCGATCAGAACGACGATCTCTACCTGCAGATGATGTCCGAGCCCTGGCACGTGGATGGAGTCGAACCTGAGAGCATCCGCGACTCCACTTACGTCCACTTTCTGGATCACATCTTCAGCCAAGACCGGGAAGCCGCCTACCGTCGCAACCGCGGCCGCTGGGGGATGAAAACCGAGCAAAACCTCTACGACATGCACTTCCGGCCGCATGTGCACGCCTGCAAACGCTTCCGCAGCTTCTGGCGCAAGCACTACCCAAAATACCTGCCTTGGCTCAAGCGCCGCTAAGCAAGATGCCTGAATCCACCATCCGCATCAAAATCATCACCCGTGGCCAAGACAGCCGGGTGTGGGGCAGGCAGTTGCCCGCTTCCGGCTCCTTCACCGGCGAATGCTCATTTCATTACGGCCAGGATGTGGACCGGTACGACTGGCTGGTCGTCGTTGACGACGTCTCCCGCAAACTCGGCAGTGCCCCCGAGACCTTGGCCTGCCCCGATGAACACACCTTGCTGGTCACCACCGAGCCACCGACCATCACCCGTTACGGAAAGGCCTTCTGTGCGCAATTTGCCCACGTGCTGACCTCCCAACCGGAAGAAGCGCTCCCCCATCCCTCACGCATCCACTCCCACACCGGCAACCTGTGGTTCAACGGCCACAGCTACAGCGACCTGAAAGACAAAGAGCTGCCGGAAAAATCCCGGTCCATTTCAACCGTCTGTTCCTCCAAGCAGCAAAAGCACACCATCCACAACGACCGCTATCAATTCAGCCATTGGCTGATGGAGCAGATCCCGGACATGGATCTATACGGTCATGGTGCGAAGTTCATTAAAAACAAATACGATGCGCTTGACCCCTACCGCTACCACCTGGCGATCGAAAACCATTCCGGCCTGCATCATTGGACCGAAAAGCTTGCGGACCCCTATCTGAGTGGCTGCTTTCCCATCTACTACGGATGCCCCAATGTCCGTGATTATTTCCCGGAGGAAAGCTTCCTTGAGATCGACATTTACAAGCGCCAGGCAGCACTGGAAAAAATACGCAACTTGGTCGACGATGACTCCCACTACAGCACCCGTAAGGAAGCCATCCACGAAGCGCGAAGGCTCGTCATGGAGGATTACAACCTCATGTCCATGATCGAATCCATCGTCCTCAAGCATCATTCGACACACCACAAGGCCACGAAACGCAAGCTCTACGGGCGCAAGCAGATGCGCTGCCGACGCCCCATGGACGCCCTCGGTCATATCGCCTGGCACATCAACAGACACTTCAAATGAAATTTTCGACCTACCTCATCAACCTCGACCGGGCGACCGATCGCATGGAGCAAATGGACGGCCAGTTAAGCGGACTCGGCATCCCCTACACCCGGATTTCCGCCGTCCTGGGTGACCTGCTCGACGACCCGATCGAGGGACTGGATGAAACCGGCTTCCGCATCCGCACCGGAAAACACCGCAACAAGCGCGAGGTGGGCTGCTACTTCAGCCACATCAAGGTGCTGAACGCCTTCCTGGAGAGCGACAGCCAGCACGCACTCGTGCTGGAAGACGATGCCCAGCTGCCCGACAAGCTGCCCGCCGTACTCGACTCGGCCCTGGACCACAGCGACAAGTGGGACTTGCTCCGGCTCAGCTCGACCCGCGAAGGCGAGTTCGTCGATGTCTGCCCGCTGGTCGACGGACACAAACTCTGCATCAATACCCGCGTGCTCAAGAACACGGCCGCCTACATGATCAACCGCAAGGCGGCCGAGCGCTGCGTTGAAAAGCTGATGCCCATGAGGTTCCCCTACGACGTGGCCCTCGATCGCGACTGGGACATCGGCATCCGCACGGCTTGCATCTTCCCCTTTCCGGTTACCCTGACCGAAATGCCCGGACAGATCCCCAAGGCCCCGCGGGTCAAACTCCTGCGCGCCACCACTTACCACCTGTTCCATCTGGCCGACCACCTGAAGAGGAAGTCCTACCGCAAGCAGGTGATCCGGGAGCTCACCTCCTAGAACGGACGCTGCAGGCCCATGCCCCATTTCTCCATCATCACCATCTGCCGCAACGAGGAAGCAGGGATCCGCGAAACCTGTGAGAGCATTGTTTCGCAGACCTTCGAGGATTTCGAATGGATCATCATCGATGGAGGCTCGACGGACGGCACCCTGGACATTCTGTCCGACTACGAAGAGCACATTTCTTCACTGGTCTCCGAACCCGATGAAGGTCTCTATGACGCCATGAACAAGGGCATTGCCAAGGCAAGCGGCGCCTACCTCATCTTCATGAATGGAGGAGACCGCTTTGCCAGCGAGAAGGCACTTGAATGGGCTTCCACCGCCCCGGACAAGGACCTCCTCTATGGCGATGTCTACCACGACTCCCCTGACGGGCCGCTCATCACCTATCCCGACAAATTGCCGCCCGGCTACCTGCTGAGCAAGATGATCCCGCATCAGGCCACCTTCTACCGGCGCGAGCTGTTCGAGCAACATGGTGATTATGACACCAGCTTCCGGATTGCAGCGGACTACGATCTCTATGCGCGTCTGCTGGAGCTTGGGAAAGTGAGCTATCACCATATTCCCAAGCCTCTGGCCGTTTTCAGCCTGGGCGGCATCAGCAGCAGCCCAGGTCAGCGCCGGCTGCGCAAACGGGAGAACCACCGGGTCCGGATGAAATATTTCCCGCGCTACCGATGGTCGCTCAAGGCCCTGCGGGAATCGCTGAGAAACTGGAGGAACCGAAGCGCGTCAAAATGAGCAGGCGGGGTCGTGGCAAGCCCTAGACCGAGCTTTCATGAAATATTCGGCCTGCCCCCTTACCGCTTCCCATCAGACCTGGGCCATCCGCGGCAGCCCGACCCGGTCTCCGTCTTGGATGTAGAGGGGAATGCACTCCTTCTTACAAGCCGCCCACAATTCCCGGGAAAACTCCGTCGCCAGCACGAAGTCCAGGGGCAGCGTCTGCATTTCATCGATCGCTTTCAGGCAGCGCCTGCAACTTTTCACCGAAGCATGCTCGATGGCGTGTTCCTCGGTTTCATCGGGCAGCCATGGCGGCATGGAAGCGCCCGGCTCTTTGGCAACTTCATAGACCACATCCGGCTGATGCCAGATTGGTGAAATTTCGGCTGCATCTCCCCCGCCGTTCAGCCACAGCAAGGCCCGGTGCGACTTGCCCTTGTCGCTTTTTTCCCCGTCGAGCAAATCGCCAAGGTCATGGCCCGGCCCCAGGCGTACCTTCCACCGCTCCTGCAGCCAGAAAACATCTTGAGGGCTCTCCCTCATGGCATCCTCCAGGGCCATCATGCAATGCTCTGTGGTCGGCTTCGAATCCAAGTGCCGAAAGTTTGCCTTCCATTTCCCGGGTTCGGAGCTCTTCAGGGAGAGCGCCACAACCTCAGCCTTGGCCCGTCTGGCCAGCAGGCTTGGCAAGGGGCTGGCCTTGGTGACGCGGCCAAAGAATTGGATTCGGTCTCCATTCTTGCCGACACGCTGATCAGCGAGCACACCCACAATGCCCCCCTCGCGAAGGAATCCCGTGATCTGGTGGAAGGGATCCCTTTTGGAGAACATCCGACTGCCATCTGCCTGACGCCGGACACGCACCCGTTCATCCATGTAAGGGTTGTTCAAGGGACGGTACATGCCTCCAATCTGGACGCCTTCGGGAATGAAATGGATCAGGCGGCTGAGCAATTCCCAGTTGCCCATATGCGAGAGCAAGATCACGACCCCTTTTCCCTGGTCGGCGAACTTCTGAAGCAATTCTCCATTTTCAATTTGGAGCACCCGGTCCAGCTTCTTCGGCGAAAGCCCTGCGGTGTGGGCTCCGGAAAGCAGGTTGCCCACGCTGCGCTTGAAGCTGGCTTTCGCCAGTTCCCTGATTTCAGCGAGCTCCATCTCGTCCGCGTAGGCAATGCGCAGATTGCGCAGCACCACCTGGCGCCTCCTGGGCATGATACACCACAGCAGTCCGGCAATTGTCTCCCCGGCCCGGAATACCCAGGGTCCGGGAATTGCCGAGGCAATCCATTCAACGGCGGAATGAACCATGCATTCCGCCCTCCACTGGATGCGCTTGCTGAGGGATCTGGGCTTTTCGGACATGAAGGAGCGCGGGGCCATAGCTTTCGCATCACTCCTCGTTCTTGGCAAGTCCTGGACATGAACGAAGGCATGATCAGGAGCCGAAGGATGATGAATCGCGAGACCACATTCATCCATTCCTCAGCAAGGTCGGATCATACGCTTCCACCACGGTCGCGTATCCCGGAACGCCCTTATCCTCGACAAGTTCTTCTCGAGCTCATTGGGATCGGCATCGAATTCAAAATCATGCGCCTTCTCCCACAGGGTCTCGTGATGAAAACAGCGGCTCGCAGCGCAATGCGCTCCGCAAGTATCGTGTCCGATATTCTGGACCAGACTGAGACGCGGGCACCATGCAATCCGCATGAAGTATTTCCTGCGCTACCGCTGGACGCTCAAGGCGTGGCGGCAGGAGGCTCGGAACCGGCTCTGCATGCAAATGGATAGAATGATACCGCAGCGGCGATCATGCATCCGCATGGAGCGTTGGGCCAGCCAGTCATGAATACGCCGGACCGACCCAATGCACTTGTGACACATTCGTCGGATACAGGCGACATCAGGCAAGCTGACTATTTTTAGCGTTGCTGCTGCCTCGCTTTCAGGCAAGTTTCTGACTGAGACAACTCCATCATTATGCAACTCTCAGTCGCCATGCGGACACTCACACCAACAGCACCACATATTCCATGAAATGCGTAATTCTAGCTGGAGGACTGGGCACACGACTGTCCGAAGAGACATCCCTCAAACCCAAGCCCATGGTTGAGATAGGCGGCAAGCCAATGCTCTGGCATATTATGAAGATATACAGCTCGCACGGCATCAACGACTTTGTAATCTGCGCGGGCTACAAGGGCTACATCATCAAGGAGTATTTTGCAAACTACTTCCTGCACATGTCCGATGTGACTTTTGACATGTCCGACAACAAGATGGAGGTTCACCAGAAAAAGGTTGAACCCTGGCGTGTCACCATAGTCGATACTGGCGACTCAACCATGACAGGAGGCAGGATCAAGCGCATCCAGCCTTACATCGATGATACATTCTGTTGCACCTATGGAGACGGTGTTGGCAATGTTGATATCACCCAGTCCATCCAGTTCCATCGCGATTCTGGACTTCATGCAACATTGACGGGCGTACAACCGCCAGGCCGGTTTGGCGCACTCCAATTGCAGGGCGATAGGATACTTTCATTCCAAGAAAAACCGATCGGGGACGGAGCTTGGGTCAATGGTGGTTTTTTCGTGCTCGAGCCTGAAGTCTTCGAGGAAATCAGCGGCGATGACTCGGTTTGGGAAGGACAACCCCTGGAAAACCTGGCATCCCAAGGGCAGCTGGGAATATTCAAACACAAAAGCTTCTGGCGCCCCATGGAC
>JAWVYP010000154.1:0-6756 GCA_033722655.1 Akkermansiaceae bacterium
ATCTGAAGCGCTCGAGTACGGAGTGGCCAACGATTGCGTTCCACGCGCCGAGCTTTCCGAGGCCGCACAAGCGCTGGCGGAATCGATCAAAAAAGCGGCGCCTGTCGCACTCGCTCAGGCCAAACGAGCCCCAAAGGCCCTATTGCTTCCTTTTACCCTTCGGCTTCGGATAAATCAGCGTCCGCTCGGCCTCTTTCTCCCACAGTTGCTCGAGCTGGGCGGCCAGTTCGGGCCGCTCCTTGCTCAGATCATTGAGTTCAGTGCGGTCCACCTCAATATTGTAGAGCTCCCAGGGGCGCTTCTCGCCGAGGCGCACCAGCTTCCACTTGCCCTTGTGGATGGCGGCCTTGCCGAAGTGCTCAAAGATCAGCATGCGCTCCTCGTCGCGGTCGGCAGCAAAGCCACCCACCAGGCTTCGACCCTCCATCGGCAGGATGTCATGACCGGCATGGGACTCTGGGTAATCGCCACCTGACAATTCCACGCAGGTCGCCATCAGGTCGATGAGGTGACCGGGCTCGTGTCGAAGCGCCCCCTTGGCGGTGATGCCTTTTGGCCAGTGGGCGATGAGCGGAGTGGCGATCCCACCCTCATGGTTGTCGGCCTTGTATTCGCGAAAGGGTGTGTTGGAGACATTGGCCCAATTGCGGCCATAGGCGATGTAGGTATCCGCCGGGCCCGGCATGACCCCGGGCCCAACCCGCATCCGCTTCCCATCCCGGGTGCAGCGGGGAACCATGTGGGTCTGCAGCTCGTCCGGCTTCATGGGGCGGACCTCCCCAGGCTTGATCTCGCCTCCGGCCCAAGACGGAATCTTCGACTTTCGACCGAGATTCTCGGCACAGCCCCCGTTGTCCTGCAGGTAAAGGATGAGGGTGTTCTCCAACTGTCCGGTTTCCTCCAGCGACTTCACGATGCGCCCGATTCCCTGGTCCATCGAATCCACCATGGCCGCGTAGACTTCCATGCAGCGCAATTCCCAGGCGCGCTTGTCCTCCTCGATGCCCTCCCACTTCTGCGCCCCCGGACTCAGCGCCCAATGATCCTCGATCACGCCCAGCTCTTTCATCTTCTGGTAGCGCGTTTGGCGGATGGCCTCGTAACCGGCGTCGTAGCGGCCCTTGTATTTGGCGATGTCCTTCTCAAGCGCATGCATGGGCCAATGCGCGGCGGTGTAGGCGACATACAGGAAGAAGGGCTGGCCGGCATGATCCTCGGCGTGCTCGCGCACGAAGCGCGAGGCGTAGTCGCTGATGGCATCGGTGTAGTACCACTCTTCGGGTTGATACTCGGGATCGTTCACGGGCGTGATGGCCTGGTTGCCCTTGGTCAGCGTCCACGGATCAAACAGGCTGCCCGCGCCGATGATGGTGCCGTAAAAGCGGTCGAAACCGCGCTGCAGGGGCCAGTTGGATTTGTCGCCGTCGGGCTGGAGCTGCTTGGTCACGTGCCACTTGCCCGACATGTAACTGCGGTATCCGGCGGGCTTGAGCGCCTCGGCAATCGTCACCGCATTGCGCGACAGGTCGCCGCGGTAACCGGGCTGGCCGCCATCATTGGTCATCTGACCGATGCCGGCCTGATGGGCGTAGAGTCCGGTGAGCAGCGAGGCGCGGGTCGGGCAGCAGCGACCGGTGTTGTAAAAGTGGGTGTAGCGCAGGCCATTGGCGGCCAGCTTGTCGAGTACCGGAGTTTCAATTTCACTGCCATAGCAGCCGATGTCCGAATAGCCGATGTCGTCGGACATGATGAGAATGATGTTGGGCCTGGGTGCCGCCGACGCGAGGGAGATCGGGAAGGCCAACAGACAGAGAAAGGGGGCAAGGCGCAGCATGATGTCAAAGATACCACTGGACCCCGTGCCCTCTATCAAGCGGCAATCGGCTATTGCCATGGCCACTTCATTCAAGGCAAGTTTAGCACCTCGCGCCGCACTCCCCTAGGCAATCGCTCCGACTTTCTGGCCCATGAAACCCTCCCTCGTTGTCCTTGCTGCCGGTATGGGCAGCCGCTACGGCGGCCTCAAGCAGATGGACCCGATGGGCCCCAATGGCGAGACCGTGCTCGATTACTCGGTCTTTGACGCCATCCGTGCCGGCTTCGGCAAGGTGGTCTTTGTGATCCGGGAGGACTTCGCCGAGGCCTTCAAACAGAGCGTAGGCACCCGCTTTGCCGAGCGCATCGAGCTCGACTATGCCTTCCAGCAGCTAGACGACATCCCGGAGGGGTTTTCCGTGCCCGAGGGCCGCAAGAAACCCTGGGGCACATCGCATGCCGTGCGCGCGGCCCGTCATGCGGTTGGCGAGCACTTTGCCGTCATCAATGCCGATGACTTCTACGGCCGCGATGCCTATGCCCGGGCCGCAGATTATTTCGCTCAACTCCCCGAGGGCACCCGCGACGAGACCGCCATGGTTGGCTACCCCCTTGAGAACACCCTCTCCGAACACGGTCACGTCAACCGCGGCATCTGTGAATTGGACAGCGAAGGCACGCTCGCCCGCGTCGAGGAGATTCTGGAGATCCGCCGTGGCGAGGACGGCGTCATCCGGGGCTGTGACACAAGCCGTCAGCCCATCGAGATCGAGCCCGGGGCCATGGCTTCGATGAATTTCTGGCTCTTCGGACCCGATTTCTTCAGGGCCCTGGAAACGGCCTTCGTCGAGTTCATGAAAACCGCTCCGGATCCCCTCAAGAGCGAATGCTACCTCCCCAGCGTGATTGACGACATGATTCAGACCGGCCAGACCCGCTGCCCGGTGCTGCGCTCCAGCAGCCAGTGGTTCGGCGTCACCTACCCCGAAGACAAGTCCCGGGTCGTCGACTCCATCGCCAGGCTGATCAAAGCCGGAGAGTACCCAAACCAGCTGACTTGAATCCCTTTCCATTTTTCAGCTTTCCAATTTTCCCAGTCACGTGCCCAAACCCCGCACCAACCACGACGTCGAGTCGGTCTGCGAGATGTTCGACATCCGAGCCGACTTCAAGGAGGCCCGCCCCTACGGCAACGGTCACATCAACGATACCTACCTGACGCGCTGCGACCAGGCCGGCCTGCAGACCCGCTTCATCGTCCAACGCATCAACCACCACGTTTTCAAGGACCCGGTGAGCCTGATGGAAAACGTCAGCCGGGTGACCAAGCACGCCCTGGAGACCCTGCTCGACCAGAACCATCCGGAAGCCCATCGCCGCACCCTGACCTGCATTCCCACCCTCGAAGGCAACCAGCCCTACGCCCGCGATGTGGAGGGCAACTTCTGGCGCGTCTATCCCTTCATCGAGCGCGCCCGCGGCTACGACGAACTCACCTGCAACAAGCAGGCCTATCAGGCGGCGCGCGCCTTCGGCCGCTTCCAGAACCTCGCCGCCTCGCTGGGCGGCAAGCGTCTGCACGAGACCATTCCGGATTTCCACCACACCCCCAAGCGCCTCGAAGCCCTCGAGCAGGCCATCGCCGACGACCCCATGGGGCGCGCCGCGGAGGTGCAGGCCGAAATTGACTTCGCCCGTGCTCGCGCCGAAGACTGTCCCATCATCACCGACAAGCTGGCCAGCGGCGAAATTCCCGAGCGCATCACCCACAACGACACCAAGATCAACAACGTGTTGCTTGACGAGGTCACCTCGGCCGCCATCTGCGTGCTCGACCTCGACACCACCATGCCCGGCTCCGCCCTCTACGATTTCGGCGACATGGTGCGCTCCTGCACCCCCACCGCCCCCGAGGACGAGACCGATCTGGAAAGCATCGGCATCCAGCTCGACCGCTTCGAGGCCCTGGTCAAGGGCTACCTTTCCGCTGCCCATTTCCTCAACTCCTCCGAGCTCGAGTTGATGGCCTTCTCGGGCAAGCTGCTGACCCTGGAATGCGGGATGCGCTTCCTCACCGACTACCTCCAGGGTGACCATTATTTCAAGATCCACCATCCAGGCCACAACCTGGAGCGCTGCCGCAGCCAGTTCGCCTTTGTCGGGGTGATCGAGAAGCACCTCCCGCAAATGGACGGAATCGTGGAGAAATGCATCCAGTCCAACCTGAGATTGGGCCAGAAAGAGACGGCTTGAGGCCCGCGAAGCAGGGGGATCGGGCACGATTTGTGCTGCCCGGGGTGCTGGAGCAAGATCACCAAATCCCAAGGTTTACAAATCCTTTGCACGAAGGACCTTCAAGGAATCGCTCTAGAATCGAAATTCCTCTGGATGAATGGACGTTCCTATAAGAACCTGTCCTGAAGTCAGCAATTGGCCGAATTCCCATCATATCGCCCTCAAAGACCTCCGATCATGTCCGAAGATGCCTCCAAATCCGACGCTCGACCGACCTCCCCGCAAGTCGCCATTCCGGAGGCCCTGAGGCGCCAGCTCGACGATTTCCGCCGCCAGCTGTGGCGCATCAAGGTCATCGAGGCCATCGCCGCCGGTCTGATCGGCCTGCTACTGTCCTTCCTGCTGGTTTTCGGCATCGACCGCATGACCCCGACTTCCGGCTGGCTTCGTCTCGGCCTGCTACTTGCCGGCTTTTCCCTATTTGCCGGTTTCGCGCCCTACTGGATCCACCGCTGGATCTGGCGCCGCCGCCGCCAAAACCAGCTCGCCCGGCTCATCGCCCAGCGCTACCCCGGCCTGGGGGACCGCCTGCTGGGCGTCATCGAACTCCAATCCCAGGAAGGCAACGAGGACAGCCTCTCCCCCCGCCTGCGCGAGGCGGCCATGGCTGCGGTCGCTGCAGAATCGGAAAAGCGCGATTTCTACGGCGCGATGCCGACCCCGCGCCACCGCCGCTGGTCGCTGATCGCCTTCGTCCTGCTCGGCATTTCCACCGTCATCCTGACGTTCACTCCCCAAGCCGGCCTCAACGCCCTGCAGCGCTGGCTCCTGCCCCTTTCCGACACCGAGCGCTACACCTTCACCAAGCTGGAGAATCCGCCCAAATACCTGGCGGTCCCCTACGGTGAAAGCTTCACCATCAAGTTGACCCTGGCCAAGGATTCCGAGCGCACTCCCGACACGGCCACCGCCCGTTACGCCCTCCAACCCACCCTCACCAGCGAGCGTAAGAAGCGCAGCTACACCTTCGAATTCCCCGGGCAGCAGAGCAAGGGCACGGTGGTCTTCCGCCTCGGCGACCTGCGCCACGAGATGCTCGTCGAACCCTTGGAGCGCCCCCATGTCGAGGATGTCTGGGCCACCATCACCCCTCCCGACTACCTCGGCCTGCCAGAGCGCCGCATCGATCTCTTCACCGGCTCCCTGAGTGCCGTGGAGGGCAGCAAGCTCCAGTTTGGCCTCAGGACCAACCGCCCCCTGGTCAAGACCAGTAGCTATGGTCCCATCACCTACACCTCCACCGACACCCTCACCGGCGAGGTGCAGAGGGAAAGCAGTGGTGATAAGCAAAAGCTCAAGCTCGAGGGTCGCGAGGCCCACACCGAGATCTTCAAGATCGGCACCCGCGATTTTGAAATCCCCTTCGCCTGGACCGACCGCAACGGCCTGAAAGGCGAATCCGGCTTCAAGTTGCGCGTCGACGCCATGGAAGACGCCGCCCCCCACTGCTACCTGCAGGGCATCAATCGCCAGCACATCATGCTGCCCGAGGAAACCATCGAATTCGAGCTGCTCGCCGAGGACGATTTCGGCATCATGAACAACGGCATCGAATGGGTTGGCCAGTTCAGCCGCCCTACCGGCCGCACCCCGGCCAAAGGTGGTCTCGACCTGGAGCCGGGCCAGCCCGGCCAGAGCCGCTACACCAAGCCGGTGTCCTTCTCTCCCAAGGCCTTCGGCATCGAGCCGCAAAAGCTGATGCTGCGCGGCTGGACGACCGACCACCTGCCGGGCCGCGCCCGCTCCTATTCCGAGCCGGTCACCATTTACGTCCTCACCCGCGACGAGCACGCGCAGCTTCTCAAACACCGTTTCGATCGCCAGATCACCGAACTCGAGGACCTCGCGCGTCGCGAACTCAACCTGCTCGAAGAGAACCAGCGCCTCGAACGTCTCGACGGTGAAAAACTCCAGAGCGACGAAAACCGCAAGCGACTCGCCGAACAGGCCCGCGAGGAAGCCGAAACCCGCCGCCGCACCCAGAAGCTCAGCGAGGACATGGAGCAACTGCTCAAGGACGCCGTGCGCAATGGCGACATCGACAAGGAAACCATGCGCAAGATGGCGGAATCCATGCAGAACCTCAAGGAGCTGGCCCAGGAGGATGTGCCTGAAATACAGAAGCAGCTCGATCAGGCCGGCGACCCGTCCAACACGCCCCAGAAAAGCGAGTCCGAAATGAAGAAGGCCACCGAACAGCAGGAGGAGGTCGTCAAGAAGATGCAGGAGACCGTGGAGAAGGCCAACGAGGCCAAGCAGAACTTCGAAGCCGGCACCTTCATCAAGCGCCTGAGAAAGGCCGCCAGCGAACAGAAGGGCATTACCGCCTCGCTGGTGCGCGAAATGACTGGCGCCTTCACCGAGCGCGGCGGCCTCGACATGCTAGGCCAGGACCCGGAGCAAATTGATCCCTCCGCCAACACCCTCTACGACCAGAACATCCGTCAGCAAAGCAACACCTCCACCGACGTGCGCTGGATCATGGAAGACCTCGCTCATTACAACGCGCGCACCAAGAAGCCCGATTTCCAGGCGGTGCTCAAGGCGATGGAAGAGGCCCAAGTGATTGCCCAACTTGAGGAAATCCGCAACCAGCTGACCTCCAAGCACACCTACGAACCCGCCGAAGCCTCCAAAATCTGGGGG
>JAWVYP010000155.1:0-6750 GCA_033722655.1 Akkermansiaceae bacterium
CTCGGCATTACTCCACGCACGTCACATGACCCCGTAGGCCAGCTGCTCACGTGATCAGCACGCTGGGATGCATCCGGGCGCGGAGCCTGATTCTGTGGAGCGGAGCATCGTCAACAAGTGGGCCGGAGGCACGGTCTAACAGAGGGTGTCTGTCGCGATTCAAGAGATCATTTTGTCAAGATTTGCACACTGACCCCTATTTCCCCAATTTGTACGACCACACCGGAAAGAATTTATGATCAGAGCGTGGGAATCGACCGAAAAATCGACGATGTCAAAGTGGGAACGGAGTACGATGTCAAATAAGTGCTGTACAGTTCTGTTGGGTGCTTACAGCTACTGGTTGGCGGGCGGACTCACTTCCGCGGGGTCGATTTTTATGACTTCTGAAAACGAAATATAATTCAATACGCCAAGCGCTTCTAGTTGACCTACACCAACTGCCAGCCATTGGCTACCAGTCATCTTGTGAGGAGTATCAACCATTTTATCGCTAACCAAAAAATACACTCTTCCATTTTTACCACGAAATCCCATCACGGCACTCCAATCAAATTTTTTGGGAAGACCTCCCTTATCTTTGATTTCAACAATTAGATCTTCAACTGTTAACTTGGTAGCAAGCTCGAACAAATGCATATGCGCATGAGGCTTTTTCTCACCTCCATTCGCATGAGAATTATGCAAAAAGACCATCATCACCAAGATGATCAAAGACGTTTGTTTAATTACGTTCATATTCCTAATATGCGCAAAATCATTATGGCTGAATCAGCGGCCCAAGCACAGGAACCGTGCGATATAACTGCAAATGATATGCCTCATTCACTACGTAATGCATTACATCAGGACAACGTGCAGCATATGCAAAGTCCCCTTCTGACGGCCCCGTATTAGCTGGGGGCACGGCCAATACATCTCGAAAGCCGCCTGTAATAGGATTATCTGGCAAGGAGCGATTGAAAATAGGTCTAACTAGTCCAGTTGGTGAAATTAGAAATGAGTTGTGGGTATGAGAATGCAGGGTAGCGACAACTTTCTTGCCAGTGATATCTTCCACTGCATCAATATCCATAGGGACACTCCCATCAGGTACGCCGGGAGTTAATCGGTCTGGAAGCTGGCCTTGGAAAATACCGAAGACTTCATAGGCATCTTCAACAGCTGCTGGTTCAGGGTTACACAAAACCATCGCGCCCTTTTCTTTCCCTGCAATGCCTATATGGATAGGCCCGAATGGATGTAGCATTGAGTTTTCGAATCTTGCATTGGTTGGCTTATCTAGAATTCTTAGTCTAAAGAAATTAGACAGTTCCTGCTTGCCCGCCTCTCTGGACTTTCTCGCTGCTTCTCCCACTTGATTGGCAGCATCGCTGATCGCCTCACCGAGATCACTGAACATCCCCAAATAATCCCAAGCATTCACCCCATCATTGTTGACGAAGGCATAAAGGTTCACTCCACCTCTCTCCTCAATCGGATCCCGATTCAACCAGCGCCCGCTCTCCGGATCGTAGTAACGATAGCCGTAATAGTACAGGCCGGTTTCTAGCACCTCACACACGCCATCTATCTTACTTCTCCGAGCATCTCCACTCGATGTTGTCGTAGTTGTGCCTGGCTTGCTTTCATGGCCATGGCGGTAGAGGATAATCAGCGCGAATTCTGCTCTGGATGCCCATGATATGGGGGCTTTGGCGCCTTTGTGCATGCTGTCCTCGGCAACTGCAACTCGTGCATCGCAGACACTGGTGATGCCATGTTTGGGCCCACTCGCGGGCAAAATTAGGCCTACGGCGGACTGGGAAACCGCGGAGATGTCGTAGGTGGACCCACTTACGTTGACTTTGGATGCGGTTGTAGGCGTAGATGCTTGGTCGTAGGCGTAGATGGTTGAGCTCAGCGCGAGGGTGTTGATCATGGTCATCAGCCATGCCCACAGACCCTTGCCCGCATACAGGCGAGAGGGCTTCAGCTGAATGCTTGCGAACTCAAACACGACCCGAACAATCTATCTGTGTTTGCATGAATTGAAAGCTGATAGTGTCTGTCCCAGAGGGAGCCGGATTGTTTGGGTTGCTGACACCCATCGCGGGACAGGATGTCTCAGCCACGATTTCAGCCACCAAGTTAGCGAAAGCATGGTGGCTGGTGAACCCTATGGCGCATCAAAATTGCGCCAGCCCCAACTTGTCGTGCCGTAGTTCCTCGGACGCGGAACGAAAGCTGATAACCAATAACAAATAACCAATAACACCCGGCGAAGCCGGGCCTACAACTCCACTCCGAAGAAGTCGCGCAGCACCTCGCGGTACACGTCCTGCTTGAATTTGGGCAGCCACTCGAGCTGGAAGTCTTTGGGCTTGATCCAGCGGTGGTCCTGGAATTCGGCAGGCCGCTGGTCGACCTTGATCTTGCTCTCCTTGGCCGTGAGCTTGCAGAGGTAGTAAGTCTGCTCCTGACCGTGGTGGCCGTGCTTTTGGAGCTTCTTCTCGCGCACGTCGGGCGGATAGAGGTAGCGGTAGCCGTCGCGCTTGCCGATGACCTTGTAGTGCTTTGGCTGCAGGCCGATTTCCTCGAGGATTTCGCGGTGGAGGGCGTCCCGCAGTTTCTCTCCCGCGTCCGCACCGCCCTGGGGAAACTGCCAGTTTCCGGGACAGCCGGCGCGCTCGCAGATCAGCAGCTTGCCTTTCTCGTTGATGAACAGGGCAGCCACGTTGGGGCGGAATCGGACCATGTCTTTGGGCTCGGAGGTTGATAAGCTCATGCGAACTATTCACACACACTAACGAAATGGAGAGTCATCGACAAGCCCCGGATTGCCTGCCAAGGCGCAGTGATGGCTGGCCATGGACGGCTGAATCTGTCAGCCTGACCATCATGAAGCAGTTTTTCATCATTGTCGGAATGGCCCTCTTCCCGCTTGTGGCTTCGCTGCAGGCCCAGAACAATAACAACAACCAGGATGACGACGGCATCACCGACCAGCAGCAGCGCGAGCGCTTCTGGGAGGCCAACATCGGCACTGGCCAGTTCATGGTTTCCCTGGGTCACATCGTGTCGGTCAGTCGGCACCAGTACATCCTGGATGGAACGCTGCTGGTCGATGAGGTGACCATCGATACCAACGGTCAGGTGCCCGCCCGATTCTATTACCTCACGCCGGTGACCGAGGAGATGCGCGGTTCCGGAGTGGGTGCGGCCCTGGCCCGCATGACCGAACGTGGCCAGCAGATGGTGGAGCGCGGCGCCCAGGTGGGTGGGTCCCAGGTCCACGAAATGGTGCAGAAGAAGTTCCCCATGACGACCCACGCCAAGCAGATCGAGTATCGCGTGCTTAGCCCCGACGTGCTGGGCCAGCTTTATGACAGTGCCCGCACCGCCTGGCGCACCGGTCGTGGCCGCGTGTTTACCGTCCAATAGGAGGCGTCACTGCAGGTCGTGGATCGCCTCGCAGACCGCGGGAAAGATCTGGCGCTTGCGGCTCACCACGCCCGGTCCGTGGAAGAGGTTGCTGCCCTTGCGGGTGAAGGGCAGGCGGTTGAGGATATTGTCACTGCCGATGGCAATCACCATGCTGTGGTGGAGGGCGACGTCGGTGACGGCCAGCAGGCTGAGGTCGTAGCGGTTGGCTTCGTGCAGGGCCCCTAGTTCGCGTTCGAGTTCATGGCGCCGGGCCTCGAAACCGTGGAGGTCGCGCTCCTCGACCTGAGAGATGCTGATGCGCAGTCCCTGCTCCTCGAACTCCTTGCGGTCGGCATTGAGGATTTCCTCGGGCGTGCCGCTGGCGATGAGCGAGCCGACGGCAAAGAACTCCTCGGTGAACTTCTTTGGATCGATGTCGGCTACCTCGCCCAGCCAAGTGAGCATTTCGCGGTCGAGCTCGGTGGTGGTGGGCGAGCTGAGGCAGAGGGTATCGGAGACAATGCCCCCACAGAGGCAGATGGCGTCCGCCGGGTCAGGGGTGAGCCCACGGTGGCGGTACTTGCGCGCCACCAGGGTGCAGGTGGAGCCAACGGGTTCGTTGAGGTAGCGGATGGGTTCGCGCGAGACCAGATCGCCAGCGAGGCGGTGGTGGTCGATCACTTCGGTGACCTCGGCCTCCTCCACGCCATTGACGGCCTGGGCGTATTCGTTGTGGTCGACCAGCGCGAGCTGGATGCGGGGAGGTTCGACCAAATCAGACTTGGAAATCACGCCCATCATCTTGCCGTTTTTGGGCTGCACGACCGGGAAAAGGTCCTGCTCGGAGGTGGAGAGGCGTCGGCGCAAACTCGAGATGGCCTGGTGGGGTTCCAGCGTGAAGAATTCGGTCTCCATCACGTGGCGCACGGTGCGCGAGCAGCGAATCAGGGTGGAAGCGCTGGCCGTGTCCTGGTGGCAGCGCAGCAGGACCACGCCTTTTTCGGCGGCGAGCTTGAGGATTTCGTCGGATACGGCATTGTTGCCTGTCACCAGCAGGGCACGGGCGCCGCTGCTGATGGCGTAGCGCTGGACAATGGGGCGGTCGCCGCAGAGGACCAGGAAGTGTTTGAGGTTGCCATCTTTCTCGGCCTGTTTGAGGCGGGACTCGACGGTGGCCTGCGAGGAGGCGCCCACCAGCAGAATGAGGTCTTCCTCTTCGTCGCTGAGCGGATCCTGGCTCTCGAGGCGCTCTGCCTTGAGGGTTTCGGCGAGGTGGGAAAGGGAGGCGTGGACGGTGCGCACGCTGATGCCCGAGGTGTCCTGGGGAAGCAGTAGGCGCAAGAGGTCGATGTAGCGCAGGATGCCGCAGAGCTCGCCGTTTTCGTCCTCGACGGGCACGCAGCGGACCTCGGCCTCAAGCATCTTGTTGTAGGCGGTCAGAAAGGTGTCGTTGATGCAGACCTTGACCACCTCCTTGTGGCAGATCATGCCGGCATTGGTGCGCACATCGGTGACCAGTTTGGGCATCTCGGTACCCGAGCGCTCCAGCACCCAGCGGGTGCGTTGCGAGACTTCGCCGCAGCGGGCGGCGACGGCATCGGGCTGCATTCCGGTCTTGCGTAGCAGTGAGGCATAGCCGATCGCCGAGCAGATCGCGTCGGTGTCCGGGTTCTTGTGGCCGATGACGTAGAAGGGAGGCACGGGGTAATAAAAGGCTGAAAACTGACATGCTGAAAGCAGAAAGGGTGCCGGGTGGGGGGATGGTGGAATTTAGAGTTTAGGTGGGAGAGTTTAGATGGGGGACATACAAAGCTTGGGTGAGGAACGAGCCCAAGTTTGTGTGTCCCCACCACCGGCCTCAAAACCTACATCCGCTCCGGGCACTTGATTCCAAGTAGGCCCCACCATCGACCTAAAAAATCACATGCGCTCAGGACATTTAATCCCGAGAAGTCCCAGTCCGGTTTCCAAAATCTTGGCGGTCAATTCGCAAAGCGCCAGGCGGCTTGAACGGGTTGGCTCCTCGGACTTCAGCACCGGGCAGGCTTCGAAGAAGGAATGGAAGGCGCGGGCGAGTTCGAGCAGGTAGTTGGCGAGCAGGTTGGGACGAAAGTCCTCAAGGGTGGCGGGAAGGACTTCGCCGAAACGGGCGTGGAGGCGGGCGAGGTGGATTTCCTCATCCGCGCTGAGCATGATCTCGGCACCCGTGGCATCAAAGTCCTCTTCGAGTTTGCGAAAGATGGAGCGGATGCGAACGCGCGAGTATTGCAGGTAAGGCGCGGTGTCACCCTGCAGGGCGAGCATGCGGTCCCAGGCAAAAACGTAGTCGGTGAGGCGGCCTTGGGAGAGTTCGGCGAATTTCACGGCACCAATGCCGACGGTGTTTGCGACTTGTGCGGCCTCTTCCGGCGGCAGGTCGGGGTTCTTCTCGGCGATGATCTTGGCCGCTCGCTCGACGGCTTCATCGAGCACGTCGGCGAGTTGCACGTTGTCGCCGGAGCGGGTCTTCATCAGCTTGCGGTCCTCGCCGAGGATGGAGCCGAAAGCGACATGGCGGAAGTCACCGGTCTTGCCCCAGCGCTGAGCGGCGTCAAAAAGTTGGCGGAAGTGGAGCTGCTGCGGCACGCCGACGACATACCAGACCTGGTCGGCGTTCCACTCGTCGATGCGGTATTCGATGGTGGCGAGGTCGGTGGTGGCGTAGAGGAAGCCGCCGTCGGCCTTGCGCACGATGGCGGGGTTGTCGGTCCAGCCGCCTTCCTTGTGCACCTTGAAGGGGTCCTCCTCAGGCTTCTTGCTCTCGTCGGAGAAGATGCAGACAGCACCTTCGCTCTCGCGGGCAATGCCTTTTTCGAGGAGTTCCTCGACCAGTCCCGCCAGGCGGTCGTTGTAGAAACTTTCGCCCAGCCAGTGGTCGAAGTGGACGTCGAGTTGGTCGTAGATCTTCTGCAGGCCCTGCTTGGAGAGTTCAATGCACTGCTTCCAAATCTCGAGGTTCTCTTCGTCACCCGCCTGCAACTTGACCAGCTCGCTCTTGCAGAGCTCGAGCACGGAGGCGTCCTCCTTGGTGGCTGCGTTGACCTCGCGGTAGAGACGCAGTAACTCGGGAATGGGATCGGCCTCGAGGGCTTCACGGTCGAGGCCCGTTTTCCAGCCGTGGAGGATCATGCCGAACTGGGTGCCCCAGTCGCCGATGTGGTTGTCGGCAATGACTTGGAAACCGAGAAAGCGCGCAATGCGGCAGAGCGAGTCGCCGATGATGGTCGAGCGGATGTGGCCGACGTGCATGGGCTTGGCGACGTTGGGCGCGGAAAAGTCGATGACCACGGTTTGACCCTCGCCCAC
>JAWVYP010000156.1:0-6710 GCA_033722655.1 Akkermansiaceae bacterium
CGCCTGCTGCGCCCTCGCATTACGATGCCAGTGACCTTGACGGCATGCCGCAGCTGCTGGCCCATGGATCGGCAGTGTTTCCGAGTTCCCTGGCTCGAAAGGGAGTGCGCCGAGGCACGGTGGTGCTTGAAGTCGAGATTGCGGCCAGCGGTGGAGTGCGTGTGCGCCGTGTGGTATCCTCGACCCATCCGGAACTCGTCCCTGCCGCCCGCCGCGTGGCCAAGGGGGCTCGCTTCACCCCACCCAAGCACCGCGGAAAAGTGGTCAAGGCAGTGATGCGCTGGCCCATTACCATCGAGAAATGATGAAGCCGATTTCCTCCATTCGCAACTTTGAGTTCCGTCGCCTGCTGTGTGCCGGGTCGATGGTCTGTGCCGGGCTGACACTGGTGCATGCCGCTGAGCCCCTGCCACTCTCGACTTCCTATTGGAAGGATCCCGCCTTCCGCAAGGCCTTCAATGGCTCGTATCGCATCGAGGCGCGCATCGAGCCGACCTTGGGTAGCGAGGAGCGCGGATTGCTGGTCAGGGTGCAGGAGCTGATGGCCCAGGGCAAACGCGACGCCGCCCTCAAGGCTCTGCAGGACAGTGAGCTCACCGCCAAGTCGGCCGCGCTGACCTTCAACCTCGGCAACCTGCTTTTCGAGTCGGGCGAAACTGAAAAGGCCATCGAGTCCTATCAGAAGGCCATCGAAGACTACCCGTCCTTCCGCCGTGCCCACCGCAACCTGGCGATGGCCTACGTCCGGCTGGAGGAATGGGACAAGGCCCTGGCTTCCCTCAAGGAGGCTGTGCGACTGGGGGATTCCGAGGGCATGACCTACGGCCTGCTCGGCTATTGCCGCCTGGCCCGCGAAGAGTATGCCAGCGCGCTTCAGGCCTATCGGCTGGCCCAACTCACCGAACCCGACGTCGCCGAGTGGTCGGCGGGCATTGCCCAATGCCTGCAGCAACTCGATCAGCGCGAGGAGGCCATCGCCCTGCTCGATGAGGTGATCCGCAAGCGCCCGCTCGAGCCATCCTACTCGGTGCTCAAGGCCAACATCCATCTGCAGCTCCAGCAGGACGAGTTGGCGGCCAAGGCGCTGGAAATGCCCTATCGCCTGGGCCACCTGGGGGTCGATACGAGCCTGCTTCTCGCTGAGCTCCACCTGCGCGCCCAGCGCCTGGAGGTGGCTGAAGCAGTGATGGAGTCGGCCTTTGCTGATGCCGACAATCCGCCCAGCGAGAGCGCGGTCCTACGGCTCTTCGAGCTAGCCGTGGCCCAGCAGGAATGGGACTGGGCCAAGCGACTGCTCGAGCGCCTGCCAGACAAGCAGCAGGGCCGACCCCTGCGCCTGGCCAAGGCGAAGTACTGGATTGCTTCGGATCAGGACCCTCAAGCTGGCGCCAAGCTGCTGCGCCAGTTGGTTCAGGAGGACCCCACGGACGGGGAGGCGCTGCTGGGCCTTGCCGATCATCTGGCCCAGAGCGGCCAGCCCGCGGCGGCGGCCCTGCAGTATGAGCGGGCGGCGGTGGACCCCGATGTGGCCTTTGCCGCCTACCACGGACTGACCCGCTTGCATGCTTCCCAATCCCGCTATCAGGCGGCGCTGGAGGCCCTAGACCATGCTCTGCAAATTCGCTCCGACGAGGCTTTGGAGCGCTACCGCAAGGCCCTGCGCCAGGCTCTTGAGGCCTCGCGATGAGCGTGGGCTGAGCTAGCCCGAATATTTCATGAAACCTCGGTCTGCGGCTTGTTCTTGCCGATGTTGCCAGTGTTCTCTTCGAAAACGCAGTTGGACAGAGTGCCAACTCAGCCCGAACCGCGTTTTCAGCGTCGGCCTTGGCAAAATCGAGAATTCCTGCGCCTCGCCCACGAGAATCATGAAATATCCGGGCTAGCGTTGCCAAGTCAGGCGATTTTTTTGCTTCTAGGTCTTGACGCCCATCTCAGGTGAGTTGTAAACCCCGGCCAGCTAATGCGACTCAATCTCAAAAAGTCTCAGCGGCAATCCGAACCATACACTACCCAGCATGAAAGCACACCCATCTCTCCGCACGACCTGGCTCGCCCTAACGGGCATCGGCCTCACCTTTGGATCCGGTGCCGTCATCGCCCAGGACGCCCTGGTCGATCTTGGCGAACTCGAAGGCCTGACCCTGTCGGGCAGCAAGGTTGTTGGCAGCCGTGAAGGCGCCTGGGATCTTGCCGGCTCCGCAGCCTACATCGACGCCGAGCAATTCCGTGAAAGCGGTTACACCAATGTGAACCGCATCCTCTCCAGAGTTCCCGGTGTTTATGTGCGCGAGGAGGATGGCTATGGCAACTTTCCCAACATCTCGATGCGCGGTGCGGACGGCACCCGCTCGGAAAAGGTGACCCTGATGGAGGATGGCATTCTTTCCGCTCCCGCGCCCTACTCGGCTCCCGCGGCCTACTATTCCCCTCGGGCCGCACGCATGGCCGGCATCGAGATCCTCAAGGGTTCCAGCCAGATCAAGTATGGCCCGCAGACGACGGCGGGGGTGGTCAACTACCTGTCCACTCCGGTTCCCGAGGACGGCGCTCCCAATTTCTACTGGCGCAGCACCTACGGCAGCTACAACACCTTCCTGAATCACCTCTATTACGGCGATGCCGTGGAGACCTCCAACGGTACCTTCGGCTACCTCTTCGAGCTTTTCCACCAGCAGACCGACGGCTTCCGCGACCTCGATGGCGGTGGTGATACCGGCTTCACCACCTATGAGCCGATGGTGAAATTCTTCTGGGAGCCCGACACCCGCCTCGAGCAGCGCTTCGAGTTCAAATACGGCCATACCGATCTCGATGCCGATGAGACCTACACCGGTCTGAGTGAGGCGGATTACGCGGCCAATCCCCACCGCCGTTACGCGGGCACGCTCTTTGACAACATCACCACCCGCCAGAACCGCAGCTACCTCAAGTGGATTGCCCAGCCGACCGAGGACTTCGGCTTCGAGACCGCCCTCTACTACAACGACTTCAGCCGCAACTGGTACAAGATCCGCGGCGTTGACGTCACCAACTCGGGCGATGTGGACTTCCTCAAGGGCAACAGTGCGGGTTCAACCGGCCTGCGTGCCAACGCCCGCGACTACGAGTCCTATGGCCTGCAATTTAGCGGCCTCTACGAATTCGAAACCGGTGAGGTTGAGCACGACCTCGAATTCGGTGCCCGCTGGCACTACGATCAGATCCGCCGCTTCCAGCGTGATGACACCCTCAACTCGGATGGCTCCGGCGGCCAGGGCGCCTTCTCGGTGACCACCGGCGCCCCCGGCTCCGGCGGCAACCGCAAACAGTCCACCGAGGCGATTGCGCTGTGGGTCTCCGACGAGATCGATTTCGGCAAGCTGGCGATCAGCCCGGGCTTCCGTTACGAGACCATGGATCTCGACTACACCGATTTCAATTCGGACGCCAGCAACACGATCAGTGACCAGGGCAGTGGCAGCGAGAACTACTTCGCCCCCGGCATCGGCTTCACCTACGACATCAACGAGGACAACAAGCTTTTCGGTGGGGTCTTCAAGGGTTACTCGATTCCCGGACCGCGTTCCAATGTGCGTAGTGGGGTCGACAAGGAAGAGAGCCTCGGCTACGAGTTGGGAGTTCGTCACCGCAACGAGCGTGGTGTGAATGCGGAACTGGTGGCCTTCCTCACCGACTACGACAACCTCATCTCCACCTCCGCCGGTCTCGGCCTGGCCGGCAACGAGAACGTGGGTGCTGCCGAGGTCTACGGCCTCGAAGCCCTCCTCAGCTATGATCTGGGCGAGGAAAAGGGACTCGGTTACGGAATTCCCATGTATCTGTCAGCCACCTGGACCTCTGCTGAACTCAAGGGCGCGACCCTTTCGGGCGGTGGTGGAGAAGACATCTACGAAGGTGGCAGCGACGGCTCCAACATTCCCTACATTCCGGAGTGGCAGCTGGCTGCCGGCATCGGTGTCGACTTCGACAAGTGGGGCGTCAACCTCGATGCGACCTATGTCACATCGACCTTTGGTACGGCGAACAATTTCGACTCGCCGAGCACCGACCAGCTCCAAGGCGAGATCGACTCGGTCCTGCTCTTCGATCTGACCGGCCATTACCAGTTGACCGAAAACACGAAGCTGGTGGGTGGCATCCACAACCTCACCGACGAGGAATACATCTCAAGCCGCATGCCGCTCGGTGCCCGTGCCGGTGCCCCGCGCTCGGTCTTCGGTGGATTTGAAATGAGCTTCTGATTGCAGCGTTTATATCGAGTGTTGAAAAAAGACCGGGGTCGCGCAAGCGGCCTCGGTTTTTTTATGTCAGCGCTCCAACCAGGCTTTCGCGATGAGCAGGACCAGGAAGGCGAGACCCAGCACGATGAGGGTGTTGATGACCAGGAAGTGGATGAGCGAGAGCACCCGGCTCCAAGTCCTCATCCGAGGCTGATGCGCACCGGGACTGCAATTCGGGCAGCGATCCAGGGTGTTGGCTGAGAGGGGCTGGCCACAATGCTTGCAATTCATGGTTGGGCGGGGTGGATCATTGAAACACCCGCAAGCTGGCCTCCTGCAAGCTTCAAGGCTCAGGGATGTCCTGGAAGTCCTCGGGAACGCTGTCGATCAGGTAGGCGACCACCTCGGCGACCTCGACGGGGCTCAGCAGCTGGCTCCAGGCCTGCATCTTGGCGCCGTTGTGACCCTTGCTCTGGGGCGGGGAACCCTCGTTGATGATCTCGAAGAGATCCATCGGCTTGCCGCCGAATTTCCACTCGCCGTCGTTGAGGGGAAGGCCGGGCAGGGGGACGGTATTGCCGGAAACCTGCATGGTCGCGCTGAGATCATTGGCGTGGCAGGGCGAGCAGAGCTGCATGTAGATTTCCTCGCCCCTGCCGACCACGCTGGGATCCTCGGCCCATTGATGGACCAGCACGGAATCGTTGAGATTGGCGAGGGTCTTCTCGAGTTGCTCCTGCTTGGCCTTCTGGATTTCCTCGATGCCCATCTGCACCTTGCTCTCGGGCGACCTGAGGAGGTCGGTGTGGTAGTAGAGGGCCCAGTGGATCACGAACCAAACGATGGCGCCGTAGAAGGTGAACAGCCACCAGTTGGGCAGCTTCTGGTCGTATTCCTGGATGCCGTCGAATTCGTGCTCGCGGAGGATGATCTCCCCCTCCTTCTTGGCGAAATCGCCGCGCTTGGGCTCGTTCGGTTCCTGGCTCATGATGATTTGGAAGTGAGATTGGAGTTGGAAGGCTTGCGGTCATCCAGCGGCAGCTGGGCCATGCGCTCGCGCTCGGACTTGCGCAGGCAGAGGGCGCGGAGGGTCACCAGCAGGAAGACGGCTGCAAAGATGCAGAAGGAAATGATGGGAATCAGTTGGGCCCAATCTTCGACAAAGACGCGTTTGAACATGGCAATGGTGGTTTAGTTGGAACTCTGGCGGTGGGAGTCGGGATTGAGGATGCGGCCCTCCTCCGGGCGCTCATCCTTGGAGTCCTGGGTCCTGTAGGCGCCCAGCTTCTGCATGTAGGCGATGAGGGCGACCATCTCGGTCTTGGCCAGTTTCTCGATCCTGGCATTGGCGATGGCGGTGGCGATCTGCTCCTCGCTCATGCCTTTGTTCCTGAGTTTGTCGGGCTTGATGCCGAGAAATTCGGCAGTCTTGCGGCTGACTTGCTTGCGGATCTCCTCGGCACTCTTGCCGTCCTTGAGTAGCTGCTCGCGGTCGATGCCGAGCTGGCTGTCGGTGGGATAGAGGACATTGGCCCCGATCAGGTTGCTGGCGATTTCCAGGGCGTGGTACTCGGCCTTGTCGCGGATCACGTCCTTGGTCATGGCGGGCCAGGGGATGCCCAGCGAGCGCTGGATGGCAATCTTGCGCGGCAGGGCCTTGGTGTCGGTCTCCTTGTCGAGCAGGAAGTGATAGGAGGGCATGTTGGAGGCCTCTCCCGAGCTGCGTGGGTCGATGAAGTGGTTGTAGTGCCAGACGTTGTCGCGGGGACCGATGCGCATGAACCTGGAATCGTCGTGAATGGGCCCACCCTCGCGGGCGAGGTCGGGACCGGTGCGCTTGGAGCCCCACTGGTAGGGGTGATCGTAGATGGACTCGCCGAGGTGGGAGTAGTCGTCAACCACGCCGACCCGGCCGTAGCGCATGACCTCGGGAACCAGGGTGCGGATCATCTGGGAGTGGCAGTTGTAGCAGCCCTCGCTGACGTAGATGTCGCGGCCGGCCAGCTCGAGCGGTGTGTAGAGCTCCTGCAGGCGGCCCTCGATGTTCTTGGAGCGGTTGACGATGAGGCTGGGGATGATTTGAACCGCCCCGCCGATGGCGACGGCGACAAAGACCAGCACGGTGAAGGGAAGGTAGTTGTCGACCAGGCGCTCGTGCCAGTTCGTCCACTTGGCCTTCTTGGCCCGGAAGGTGCGGATGGTGTTCCAGGCCAGCACGATGGCCACGATGAGGGCGGCCTTGTCGGCATGGGGGGGCAGGAAGAACCAGAGAATGACGAAGCCCAGGGCCAATGCCATGTGGGTGACGGGATCGGCGAAGATGCCTTCCTTGAAGAGGCGCATGCGGTCCTTCTTTTCGCGGTCGGCCACCTTGATCTCCACCGATTCATCGGTGGCCGAGCCCATGCGGGCGGTCATGTAGATGTTGATGGCGCTGAGAATGAAGCCGATCTGGGAGAGCGGTCCGCGGAAGGAGCGCAGCCAGTAGAA